>NZ_JACVVH010000077.1:0-16388 GCF_016647865.1 Pseudomonas sp. S60
CATGCCCGTCACCTCCCTCCGCAAGTCCTTCGTTCGGCCTCCTGAAGTCGCTCAAGATCAAGAGCCAGATCAAGAGCCAGATCAAGAGCCAGATCAAGAGCAGATCAAGAGCAGATCAAGAGCAGATCAAGATCAACGGCAACGGGGCGTTCGGTGGAAGGGGTTACTACTTACCAGCGCGCACGGCTCGCCAGCTTCGCCTCAGAACCAGCGATCGTTCTTCTTGCGCCCACGGGTGAGGGCGGGCAGGATCAGGCCCGCCAGCAGGCCGGCACCCGCGATGCTGCCGCCATACACCATGTAGCGCATCATCACCTGTTTGTTCTCGTCGCCCAACCTTGCCTGCGTATCACGCAAGGTCGACTGGCTTTGGTCGAGCTCATCGCTCAGCGACTTGTTGCGCGCTTCGAGCTCATCCACCAGTTGCTTGCGCGAATCGAGGGTTTCCTGCATGCCCTGGACGCGGTTTTTCCAGCTGTCGTCGATGGTCTTCAGTTGCCCCGTAAGCTCCGCAACCTGCGCATCCAGCTGCGGCAGGCGGTCGCCCTGGCCAGGTACCGACTGCAAGTCGCTGGACAGGATCCACACCACGTCGCCGTTCTGCCCGCGCACCTGGCTGTAGTTACCCTGGGTGCTGACCAAAGTCAGTTTCTGGCCAGACTTGAGGGTGCCGACGATACGGTGACCGTCTGTCGGGCCGCTGCGCACATAGGTGCTCAGGCTGTCGCTCACCCAGCGTGCATCGCTGGCAGGCTCTTCGGCATGCGCCGGCACGGCAAGGGCCACCGTGGCGGCGAGCAGGCCACCGCGCAGGGCAGTAAGGGCGTAGGCAGTTGGGCGGGAATCGGGCATTTTGAGTCTTCGCTGAAACAGGACAAAAGTAGGCCGGGGACTGGGCCGGTGAACCGGTCGGTGGGTTGACCGTCAGCCAAAGACCTTTTTTTTGTAAGCTGGTTCAGCGATCGGGTTCGGAAATATCTACAGCATGTTGCAACGTAGGCAGGCTTTGCGACCTCACAGCGCCTGTTCATAGCATCCCGTCAGGGGGCGTACCTGTCGTCAGCTCATCCGGCAGCGGCACCACCGGGGCGGCCTCCTTGGCCCACCAGGTGTTCTTGCGGCACACCAGCCTGAACTTGTAAAGCTGCCCCTCTGCTGGCTTGAGTCCGGGGTCGAGCAGGTCTGCGCCTCGCACCAATGCACTGTGGCCATTTATGCACAGAATGCAGCCAAACTGCTTGCCCTGGTCGAACCAGGCAACCCTGCCAATCCAATGCTCTTGCACGATCTGACACCCCCAACCATCCAGCATCCGGGGCTGTTGCCCAGGTAGCACCATGCTGCGGCGGTCGACCAAAAGCTGAAACTGGCAATTTTGCCAGTTGGCTCTGCGCCGTGGCAGGTGCGCAGGGCGAGGGGCGGCAATGGCTCAGTGTTAAATCTCTGAGCACGAAGAACCAGCCGATAAGGCCGAGAACAATCCAATCGAGCGTCTCTGTGCGGCCTGGCCACCCCTTGCAGACCCCCGAGCCATTTTTAGTTGGTGGCAGCATGACCCTTCCTTGTCACGTTCTGTTAACCTGAACGGCATCACCTGGGCCTGCATCCCCGAGAAGCGTGGACACGTTGCTTGCAGCGGCCTGGGTTGTACCAGGAAACGGAGATTCGTCTAGATGGCCACTGACCGTGTGAGCCTGATTCATTTCGATAAACTGAGCATGAGCCCAGATGCTGCCAACCGGTTCCAGTCCGCCCTCGACGCCCTGGAGGCGCTGAAGCTGCAGGACCGTTACGTGTACCTCATCGCTCCCTATCTGGGTGACATCGCGGACGCTTCCGATACTGAGCAATTGGCCACGGCGCTGCAGCAGAGCCAGCGCGTGGTCGAGGAATTACTGGCTGCCAGGTCGGTAACCCAGGCCAAGGCAGAAGAGGTCAACCAGGTGTTCCTGCGCGCTGCGGAGCGCGCCCGGGCCGAGCTGTCGGGCTGAGCCGCGCATCGCCCAGGCCCTGCCGCTTTTGCTGCTTCATGCGCCCGGTAACTGCTCCCCCTAGATAGCGAAGAGGGTAGAAGGCCATGCGTTGCGTTCGCCGCGTCATGCTGCTTCTGTCTTGCCTGGCATTACTGCCAGGCTTCGTCGTGCCGGCCGAGCGCTGCCAGCGACTGACCGCCACCGGTAACCCTGAATACCCCCCTTATCTATGGCGCGACCCTGCCAACCCTCAGCAACTGATCGGCGCCAATGCCGACCTGGTCAAGCACCTGGCCGAGCGCCTGGGCCTTGACATTGATGTGGTCTATGGCGGGCCGTGGTCCCGCGCCCAGGAAGAGGTGCGCACCGGCAGGATCGACCTGCTGGCCGGTTATTTCATGACCGATGCACGTGAGCAGCAGATGGATTTCGTGCTGCCCCCCTTCCTCCATACGCCGAGCGTGGTCTGGGTGCGCCGGGAGGGCACCTTTGATTACCGGCAATGGGCCGACCTGAGGGAGCGCAAAGGCGGCACGCTGGTGAACAACAGCCACGGCCAGCAGTTCGATGACTACGCCCGGCAATACCTCACCCTCGAAGCCGTGCCTACCGCCAGGCAGGCATTTGAAAAGCTGGTGCACAAACGCAGTGATTACGTGGTGTACGAGCAATACCCCGGAATGGCGTTGGCCCGCACGCTGGGTATTGAAGGCGAGCTGCTGGTGTTGCAGCCGCCTGTATCCAGCGAAGGGCTTTATCTGGCGATGTCGCGCGCCTCACCTTGCAATCAACCCGCGTTGATCGAGGCGCTCACTCGCGAGATGAAGGAGGTCACCGCGGGAGCACTGCCTGATCAACTGTTGAAGCAGAACCTGCAGCGACGGCAGGAGTGAGTGAGCGCGGCCCCGCTACCGCATATGCAGGATGATCGGGCTGCTGCTGGCCGGGTCGGTATGGTCCCGCAGCTTCGCTACCGCCGCCGGGTCCACCGCCGGGCCATGGTTACCCCAGGCACTGCGCACAAAGCTCAGTACCTCGGCAACCTCCTGATCGCTCAACTGTGCCCTGAACGCCGGCATCCGGTAGGCGTCCGGCATGCCCGCAGCCACCACGCGCTGTGAACCGTTGAGGGTGATGTTGATGGCTGAAGCGTTCTCTTTGGCCAATGCCGAGGTAGCGCCGGCCAACGGTGGCATCCATTCGCCCTGGCCCTTGCCGTCCATGCCGTGGCAGGAAGCGCAGCGGGTCACGTAAGTGTGCGCCCCAGGCCGATCGAGCTGGGCGACACCAGGCTCATCCTGATACTGCCAGGGCGTCCCGTCGCGTGCGGGGTCGCCTGGCAGCGACGTGAGATAACGAGCGATGGCTGACAGGTCCTGATCGTTCATGAACTGCGTGGAGTTGTTGAACGCCTCGGTCATGGAGCCGAATACCACGGCATGACGGTTACGCCCAGTTTTCAAAAACTGCACCACGTCGGCCTCGCTCCAGCGGCCAAGGCCCGTGTTGTGATCGGCGCGCAGGCTTGGCGCATACCAGCCGTCTAGCAGCGCCCCCGCCAGGAACGGTGCGCCGCTGTCATCCAGCGCCTTCTCATTGAACGCCAGCCCGCGGGGTGTGTGGCAGCTACCGCAGTGGCCGGGGCCCTGCACAATGTAGGCACCCCGGTTCCAGAGCGCATCCTGCCCGGGCTTGTCGGCGTAAGGCTCGGTGGGAGCGAACAGGCCGTTCCACAGGGCGATGGGCCAGCGCATGTTCAGCGGCCACGGGATGCTACTGGCCTGGTTGGGCTGGCGCGCCGGTTGCACGCTGTGCATGAAGAACGCATACAGGGCCTTGACGTCTTCATCGCTGAGCTTCGCGTAGGACGGGTAGGGCATGGCCGGGTACAGCCGTCGCCCACCCGGTGCCACCCCCTGGCGCACGGCGCGGTCGAAGTCCGCCAGGCTGTAGCTGCCAATGCCGGTTTCAGGGTCGGGGGTGATGTTGGTGGCATGGATGGCGCCCAGTGGCGTCGCCATTTCGAGCCCGCCGGCAAAGGGCTTTTGCCCTGGCAGGCTGTGGCAGGCCACGCAGTCGCCAAGGCGCGCCACGTATTCGCCTCGGCTTACCAAGGCCGGGTCATCGATGGCTACCTTTGTACGTTCAAAAGGCGAGGCCGGCTCACGGTTGACGTACCACGTCACCAGGCCCGCGGCCACTGCACAGGGCAGCAGCAACCAGCCAAGGGTTGTTTTCATACGACGTGTCATCGCGGCGTCCTTGTCGGTCAGCTGAAGGTATGACGGCTCATGGGCAGGCTACGCACCCGTTTGCCGGTGAGCTGGGCAACCGCGTTTGCCACGGCAGGCGCCACCGCTGGCAAGGGGGGCTCGCCGATGCCACCCATCTTCGCGCCGCTCTCGATGATGCGCACATGCACCCGTGCCATGCGCGACGGCGGCAGGATCGGATAGAGGTCGTAATTGCGCGCCCGGGGCATGCCGTCCACATATACAGCTTCTTCCACCAGCGTTTGTGAAAGGCCCAGCGCCACGGCGCCATTGACCTGATGCTCGATGATGGCTGGGTTGACGATGCTGCCAGGGTCGATGGCCTGCCAGATGTCATGCACCTTCACCTGGCCATTCTCGATCGACACTTCGGCGATGACCGCAGCCTCGGAACCGAACGGCGACGCCATGGCCACACCCCGCGCCCGTCGGCTGCCGTCCTCGGCGGTGAACGGCCCGCGCTTCCAGCCGCCAGACAACTCGCCCACGGCTTGCAGCAGGTGGGTCAGGCGCGGGTTGTCACGCAGCAGGTGCAGGCGTAGCTCAAACGGGTCCTTGCCACCTTTGTCGGCCAGCTCGTCCAGAAAGGACTCGTAGAAGAAGTCGTTCAGCGAATTGCCCACCGACCGCCAGTAACCGAGCATCGCCGGCCCCTTCACGTAGACCTGGGCGATGCGTTTGTGCGCGATTGCATAGGCCTTGCCCGACAGCCCCTCAAGCGCCGTGGGGTCGATCTTCTCGCCCTGCTCGCCCGCCAGCGCCTCGGTCGGGCCTTCGGTAGCGCTGACCGCCTCCAGGGCTATGGGCATACCGTCGGCATCCAGCGCGGCACGGAATTTCACGGCAGCAACCGGGCGCAGCACGTCGCGCAGAAACTCTTCTTCCCGGCTCCAGATCAGTTTCACTGGCTGGCCGACCGCTTTGGCCAGCGCGATAGCTTGCGGGTAAGGGTTGGCGGACTCATACAGGAAATGGCGGCCAAAGAAACCGCCCAGCAGGGGTGAGTGGAGGGTGATCTGGCTAGCGTCCAGGCCCGTGCGTTTGGCTATGTCGTCGCGGAACATGTCGGGCGCCTGGTTCGGCAACCAGACTTCCAGGGAGCCGTCCGGGTTGAAGCGGGCCAGGGCAGAGGGGGGCTCCAACTGGGCGTGGTTAAGGTACTGGTTGTGGTAGCTGGCTTCTACCTTGGTTGGTGCGCTGCCGAGGGTAGCTGCGAAATCGCCCGCCTGCTCTTCATCCCGGGCCGGGCCTTGCGTCGCGCCCAAGTGCTCTACCCAGCGGTCGCTGGAAAAGTCCGCAGGCATCGCGCGCACGGTGGAGCCCGCCGCCGCTTCCTGCCAGTCCACCTGCAGGGCCTCCACTGCCCGCTTAGCGTGCCACCAGCGTTTGGCGACCACTGCCACGGCCCCCGGCAGTTGATGCACCGAGTGCACGCCGTGCATGGCCTTGACCTCGGGCTCGTTGCGCAGGCCGCCAACCGTCATGCCCAGGCGCGGTGCGTGCTGGACAGCGGCGTGCAGCATGTTCTCGACGGTGATATCGATGCAGTACATGGCCTTGCCGGTGGACTTGTCACGGGCATCCAGGCGCATGACAGGCTTGCCGATCCAGCGGAACGTGGCGGGGTCGCGGAGCTTCAGGGTGGTGGGGTCGGGTACCGGTAGGTCCATGGCCCGCCCGGCCAGTTCGCCGTAGGGTATGGATCGCCCGGTCGTGGTATGTACTACAGTACCCGGAGTAGTGGACAGCTCTGCCAACGGCACACCCAGCTTCTCGGCACCCGCCTGCAGCAGCATGGCGCGAGCGAGGGCGCCAAGGCGGCGCATGGTGGGGTAGCTCATGCGCACCGACATGCTCCCACCTGTGATGCGCATGCCGTTCTCCATCACCACATAGGCATCACCAGGGGGCGCGCTCTCGACCACGAAGTTGACGGGGTCGACGTCGAGCTCTTCTCCGACGATCTGCGCCATGGCGGTGAACGGCCCCTGGCCGCCTTCCATGAACGGGCTCAGTAGGCGCACCGTGCCGTCAGGGCGAATCTCCAGAAACGCGGGCACCTGGGTACCACGCTCGGCATGGGTGGCTGCCTGTACGCGAGAAACGCCAAGCGGGAGGCCAAAGCCGAGCACCAGTGCACCCACTGCCGTACCGGCAAGAAAACGCCGGCGTGACAGGTTCACGGTTTCGCCAGCCTGCAATTTGGCCAGCTCAGGGAACGTATCCATCAGGCTTTCCCCCCTTGCGCCAGCGCGTGCATCGCCGCATGGATGGCGTTGTAGGTGCCGCAGCGGCACAGGTTGACCATGGCCGCATCGATCTGCTCATTGCTGGGGTTGGGGGTGTGCTTGAGCAGGGCGGTCGCCGCCATCACCTGCCCTGACTGGCAGTACCCGCATTGGGCCACCTGGTGCTCAACCCAGGCCGCGACCACCTTCTTGCCGACAGGGTCGTCCTCGATCGCCTCGATGGTGGACACTTCGCGGCCCTCCACGCCCGCCACTGGCGTGACGCATGCGCGCACCACCACACCGTCGACCAGCACCGAGCAGGCCCCGCACTGGGCCAGGCCACAGCCATATTTGGTGCCGGTGAGGCCCAGGTCGTCCCTGAGCACCCACAGCAGGGGCGTGTCGGCTTGCGCTTCGACCTGGTAGGCCGCGCCGTTGATGCGTAATTCCATGGTTCACCTGCCCATCATCGGTTGCTGTCGCTGTTCTGAGATACACCGGGGGTACGTTGCCCCCGTCCGCAAACGCTAGCACATCGTGTCTACCGGCCATCCGAGCAGCAGGCAGATCCAGAGGATCAGGCAAGCATTCCCCCGTAATACGCAAGCGCAGACCGCCTGGCGCGGCGCAGCGGGTACCGGGGAGGATTTCCACGGCGAAAACCCGGATAATGCCGGGCACTTCTGTTCTGCACGTTTAAATCACGGTAAACCCGCATGGAAATCAAGGTCAATTTTCTCGACAATCTGCGCCTCGAAGCCAAGTTCGACGACTTCACGGTGATTGCCGACCAACCGATCCGCTACAAGGGAGACGGCTCGGCGCCGGGGCCGTTTGATTACTTCCTGGCGTCCTCGGCCCTGTGCGCCGCTTACTTCGTCAAGCTGTACTGCCAGGCTCGCGACATTCCGACCGAGAACATTCGGCTGTCGCAGAACAACATCGTCGACCCTGAAAACCGCTACAACCAGGTCTTCAAGATTCAGGTCGAGTTGCCCGAAGACATCTCCGAGAAGGACCGCCAGGGCATCCTGCGTTCCATCGACCGCTGCACGGTGAAGAAGGTGGTGCAAACCGGCCCCGAGTTCGTCATCGAGGTGGTGGACAACCTGGATGCCGACGCCCAGGGGCTGTTGATGCCGGTGGCGCAGACCAGCACCCGTATCCCCGGCAAGGACCTGCCGCTGGAACAGACCATTGCCAACATGTCCGGCATTCTGGCGGGCTTGGGCATGAAGATCGAAATCGCTTCGTGGCGCAATATCGTGCCCAACGTCTGGTCGCTGCACGTGCGCGACGCGCAGTCGCCGATGTGCTTCACCAACGGCAAGGGCGCCACCAAGGAGGCCGCCCTGGCCTCGGCCCTGGGCGAATTCATCGAGCGCCTGAATTGCAACTTCTTCTATAACGACCAGTTCTGGGGCGAAGACATCGCCAATGCGCCGTTTGTGCATTACCCGAACGAGCAGTGGTTCAAGCCCGGCCCGCGTGACGCGCTGCCAGGGGAAATCCTCGACGAAAACTGCCTGGCCATCTACAACCCCGATGGCGAGCTGCGCGGCTCGCATCTGTACGACACCAACTCAGGTAACACGGCGCGGGGCATCTGCTCACTGCCATTCGTGCGCCAGTCGGATGAACAGGTGGTGTACTTCCCGTCCAACCTGATCGAGAACCTGTTCCTGAGCAACGGCATGAGCGCAGGCAATACCCTGGCTGAAGCCCAGGTGCAGTGCCTGTCGGAAATCTTCGAACGGGCCGTGAAGCGCGAGATCCTCGAAGGCGAGCTGTGCCTGCCGGATGTGCCAGCAGAGGTACTGGCCCGTTACCCGGGCATCGTGGCTGGCATTCAGGGGCTGGAAGAGCAGGGCTTCCCGGTGCTGGTCAAGGATGCCTCGCTCGGGGGTGAGTTCCCGGTGATGTGCGTGACCCTCATGAACCCGCGCACAGGGGGCGTGTTCGCCTCGTTCGGTGCACACCCGAGCATGGAAGTGGCGCTGGAACGCAGCCTCACCGAGCTGCTGCAGGGCCGCAGCTTCGAGGGCCTCAATGACCTGCCGCAGCCGACCTTCGAAAGCCACGCGCTGACCGAGCCGAACAACTTCGTCGAACACTTCATCGATTCCAGCGGTGTGGTGTCCTGGCGCTTCTTCAGCAGCAAGGCCGACTTCGAATTCGTCGAGTGGGACTTCTCGGGCCAGGGCGAAGATCGTAACGTCCAGGAAGCCGCCACCCTGTTCGGCATCCTGGCCAACCTGGGCAAAGAGGTGTACATGGCGGTGTACGATAACCTCGGTGCCACCGCCTGCCGCATCCTGGTGCCTGGGTACTCGGAAATCTACCCGGTGGAAGACCTGATCTGGGACAACACCAACCGCGCCCTGAGCTTCCGCGCCGACATCCTCAACCTGCACAGCCTCGACAACCGCTCCCTGAAGCTGTTGCTCAAGCGCCTGGACAACTGTGACGTGGATGACTACACCACCATCACCACGCTGATCGGCGTGGAGTTCGATGACAACACGGTGTGGGGCCAGCTGACCATTCTCGAGCTCAAATTGCTTATCTGCCTGGCTGTGCAGCGCTTCGAGGATGCCAAGGAGCTGGTCGAGGCGTTCTTGCAGTTCAACGACAACACCGTCGAGCGGGGCCTGTTTTACCAGGCGCTGAACGTGGTGCTGGAGGTGATGCTGGACGACGACCTGGAAATGGCCGACTTCGAAACCAACTTCCGGCGCATGTTCGGCGACGCGCGCATGGACGCGGTGCTGGGGTCTGTCGATGGCAGCGTACGCTTCCACGGCCTGACCCCGACCAGCATGAAGCTCGAAGGCCTGGACCGCCACCTGCGGCTGCTCGACAGCTACAAGAAACTGCACGCAGCGCGGGCCCGAATGGCCTGAGGGTGTGAGGCCACGCGCGGCGGGGTGGGCCCCGCGTGGCCGAGGGTCATTGGCTGCAAATAGCTTGCAGGATGTTTCAAACGGTTGAAGCGGTGAACTATCACCGCTCCAGGGTGCTCATTGGTTTAGCGCACCTTGCGCGCCCCTGTGGGCTTTTGCCCATCAGAGCTGGGTCACCGAATGAAAAGGAGGCACCGTGACCGTAACCGACCAAACCCTTTACCGCTGCAGGCCCGGCCCGCTGCACGCGCTGCTGTTGGCAGGCAGCGTGCCGTTGTTCCTTGGCGCCATGCTGAGCGACATCGCCTACTACAACAGCTACCAGATCCAGTGGAGCAACTTCGCCGCCTGGCTTATCGCCGGTGGGCTGGTGTTCTGCGGGCTGGCGTTGCTGTTCGCCTTGGTCAACCTGGTGCGGGCGCGGCAGAAAGCCGGCCGGCCGACCCTGTATTTCGTGTTGTTGCTGGTGACCTGGGCGCTGGGCTTGGTCAATGCGTTCGAGCATGCCAAGGATGCCTGGGCCGTGATGCCGTCGGGCTTGGTACTGTCGGTGATCGTGACCGTGCTTGCCGTAGTGGCGGCCTTCCTCGGGTTGAGCAACCTGCGCGCGCGAGGTGAGGCATGAAACGTCTACATGCACTGAGCCTGCTGTCCTTTTCGCTGCTGCTGGCCGCTTGTGGCGGCGATGGCGAGCCCACCCAGGCCCATGGCCCGGACCCAAAACTGCCTGAACCCCAGCGCGGCTTGCTGCCGAGCATGAAGATCGCCCAGCCGGTTGCGTGGGGCCAGCAGAAGCCGACCGTGCCAGACGGCTTCAGCGTCACGGCCATCGCCACCGACCTGAAGATCCCCCGGCAAACCCTGGTGCTGCCTAATGGCGACATCCTGGTCGCAGAAGGGCGGGGCGGTAGCGCGGCAAAGCTCAAGCCCAAGGACGTGATCGCCAGCCAAATCAAGGCCAAAGGCAATACCCAAGTCAAGGGTGGCAACCGCCTGACGCTGCTGCGCGATGCCGATGGTGACGGGCGTTATGAAATGCAGACAGTGTTTGCCGAAAACCTCAACGCCCCTTATGGCCTGGCTTTTGCCAACGGCAAGGTCTACGTGGCCAACCAGGATGCGCTGGTGAGCTTTGACTACAAGGACGGCCAGACCAAGGCCGAGGGCGCACCTGCCAAGGTCACCGACCTGCCCGCCGAGATCAACCACCACTGGACCAAGGCACTCACCGTCAGCCCAGACGGGCGTTACCTGTATGTGGGCATCGGCTCCAACAGCAACATCACCGAACGCGGCCTTGAGGTTGAAATCGACCGCGCCATGGTCTGGCAGGTGGATGCCCAGACCGGTGCCCACCGCCCGTACGCTACCGGCCTGCGCAACCCGACGGCGCTGACCATCCAGCCAGGCACCGGCCAGCTGTGGACTGTGGTGAACGAGCGCGACGAACTGGGCCCCGACCTGGTGCCGGACTACCTGACTTCGGTGCGCGAAGGCGGTTTCTATGGCTGGCCCTATAGCTACTGGGGGCAGAATGTAGACGACCGGGTGCGGCCGCAGAACCCTGCCAAAGTTGCCGCAGCCATCAAACCGGACTACAGCCTGGGGTCGCACGTGGCAGCCCTTGGGGTCGACTTCTCGACAGCCGCCATGGGCGAGGGCTTCACCGATGGCGTGTTCGTCGGCGAACACGGCAGCTGGAACCGACCAAACCCGGTGGGCTACAAGGTGATCTTCGTGCCGTTCAGCAATGGCAAGCCGGCCGGCGAGCCGATCGACTTCGCCACCGGCTTCCGCGGCGAAGATGGCAAGACTCGAGGGCGGCCAGTGGGTGTGACCGTAGACCCGCGGGGGGCGTTGATCATCGCTGACGATCTGGCCAATACCGTGTGGCGTGTAACGCGTAACTGATACAGCCAGCCGCTGCAGTAGTTGCATGCCCATGGTTCGCCCATGGCATGCAACCTTCTGCATGTGATCCATGCCAGTTCAGATGATGGTCAGTATTCAAATGGCGAATGCCAGCCGTGCATAGTTTCGATTTCCATAAGACCCATCGATGACCCCAAGCTGTCGTCACGTGTTTGATGATGGAGAACGGTCATGTTCAGTAAAACCATGCTCATGGTGGCAGTGCCGGTAGCCTTGGCAGTGCTTGCAGGCGCCATGCTGCCGTTTCAGGCGGCCGGTAACGCCGCTGCGGGCCGCGCACTGGGCCATTGGTTATGGGGGGCGTTTGCGTCGCTGACCGTCAGTGGGACCGTAGTGATTGCGGCACTGTTGATCTTGCGCGTGCCGGCGCCAGAGGTCGGCAGGGCACTGCAGGGGCCTTGGTGGCTATGGATCGGTGGCGTGCTGGGTGCCTTGTACGTGGCCGGTGCAGCAGCGCTGACGCCCAAATTAGGGGCGGCAGGCTTTCTGGTGCTGGTGGTGGCGGGGCAAATGGTGATGGCCGTGGTGGCCGACCATTTCGGGTGGATGGGGCTGGCCGGAAGGCCGCTTGGCTGGGGGCGGGTAGCCGGCTTGCTGCTGATTCTGGGCGGTGTGTGGTTGGTGCAGGGTGGCTGGGCTACAGGTCCACTCCCCAAAACCGACACGGTGATCAAACAGCCCAATGGCTGATCAAGCGTCGGGCTGGCTGCACGCCCACACGCTTTCGCGCAGCCAGCGGTGGCCCGGGTCGTTGTTCTTGCGTGTGTGCCACGCCTGCTGGTAGTCGAAGCACGCGATGTTCAGGGGCGGGGGGAACGCTTGCAGGTACGGTTGCTGTTGCAGGCACCCCACGGCACGCTGGGCCACAGTCAACACCAAGTCGGTGCCCGTCAATACCTCCACTGCTGCACTCCAGTGCGGCAAGGCCAGGGCAATGCGCCGCCGCAAACCCTGTTCGGCCAGGGTGCGTTCGATCTCATCGAAAGCGTCCGGGCGCATGGCCAACAGCACATGAGGGCGCGTCAACCAGTCGTTCAGTGTGAGGCCACCTGAGGGTGGCAGCACGCGCCGGTCTGCCACGCTGACGAAGGTATCCTGGAACAACGCCTGGGCCGTGATCGTTTGAGGCAATTCCGGGAACAGCCCGAGTGCCAGGTCCAGTTCGCCGTCCAGCAACTGGGCAAGCATCGTTTCGCGGCTGGCCTGGCTGATGGCCAGGTCGACCCCGGGGGCGACGCGACGCACATGGCGTACCAACGGCGGCAGGATGATGCGCGAGGCGTAGTCCGATAACGACAGCCGAAAGCGACGCTGGGCCAGCGCCGGGTCGAAATGCGGGGCGGCCAACAGGCCGTTCAGGCTGCCCAAGGCGTCTTCCAGCGGTTGTTCAAGGGTCTGCGCCAGGGACGTGAGCACCATCTTGCCCTGCTGGCGTATCAGCAGCGGGTCATTGAAGTGTTTGCGCAGTTGGGCGAGGGCGTGGCTGACTGCCGGTTGGCTGCGGTGCAGGCGCAGGGCTGCGCGCGTCACATGCTTTTCGCTCAGCAGGGCGTGCAAGGCCAGCAGCAGGTTGAGGTCGATTCTGCGAAGTTCATCCATGGGGCGAATAGCCATCGGCTGTGAAGGTGGCGGCCATCAGCTTAACAAATACTGGGTGCGGGGGTAGCGCTACGCCACTGCGGCCGCGACCTGTCGGCCGCATGAAGGTATACTCACCGGCCGTTTGACTGTTATCCGAGTATTTCGATGGGTCTTTCTGCAACCGCTTCACCTGAACCGCGCCGCCTGGGCGCACCCCTTGTTGCGCTCGGGCTGCTGGTAGCCGGCGCCTGGTTCCTTGATTTGAACGCACGGTTCAAGCAGGTACTGTTGCTGCTGGTTGGCGCTGCCTTGGGCCTGACCTTGTACCACGCCGCCTTTGGCTTTACCTCAGCGTGGCGGGTGTTCATCAATGAACGCCGTGGTGCAGGCTTGCGGGCACAGATGGTCATGCTGGCCCTGGCCGTGGTGCTGTTCTTCCCGGCGCTGTCGGCGGGCACCCTGTTTGGCAACCCTGTCAATGGGCTGGTAGCGCCTGCGGGCGTTTCGGTCGTGTTCGGGGCGTTCATTTTCGGTATTGGCATGCAGCTCGGCGGCGGCTGTGCCTCTGGCACACTGTTCACCGTAGGCGGTGGCAACGCGCGCATGCTGGTCACCTTGCTGTTCTTCATCATCGGTTCGGTGACCGCTACCCACCACGCGGATTGGTGGTTCGCCCTGCCATCGTTCCCGGCCACGTCGATCGTGCAGGCCTGGGGGCTCGCGCCCGCCCTGGTGGTGAGCGTGGCCGTGTTTGCGCTGATTGCATGGGCCACGGTGGTGCTGGAAAAACGCCGGCACGGTGCGCTTGAAAAGCCCCTGCCCAGCGAGCATGAAGGCTTGCGGCGGTTCCTGCGAGGCCCGTGGCCTTTGCTGTGGGGCGCCATTGCCCTGGCGCTGCTCAACTATGCCACGCTGGCGCTTGCTGGCCGGCCTTGGGGTATTACATCTGCCTTTGCCCTATGGGGTGCCAAGGTACTGGACGCGGCAGGCGTGCAGGTGGGTACCTGGGTGTTCTGGCAAGCGCCTGCCAACGCCAAGGCCCTGGCCTCCCCACTGTGGCAGGACATCACCACGGTCATGGACGTGGGCATCGTGCTGGGGGCACTGTTGGCAGCAGGGCTGGCGGGGCGCTTCGCACCTAGCCTGAAAATCCCATTGCCTTCACTGGTAGCGGCAGTGATCGGCGGGCTGTTGCTCGGCTACGGCTCGCGGCTGGCCTATGGCTGCAACATCGGCGCCTACTTCAGCGGTATTGCCTCGGGCAGCCTGCACGGCTGGCTCTGGCTGATAGCGGCTTACCTGGGGAACGTGATTGGCGTGCGCCTTCGCCCGATCTTTTTCGCCGGGGAGCGCCGCCCGGTAACGCTGACCGGCTGCTGACAGATTATCAATGCGCGGGGCGACCGCTGGGCGCCCCAATGCAGCACTCAACTCTGATTCTCAAAATGATAATCGGCATTAACTTCTAACCATAACGCTATGATTAAGAAGTTATTTTCTTTCAACGGCATGCTGCACGCACTGCTCATAGTAGGTTTGCCCGATGGCCGCAGGCTTGAGCCTGGAGCGGCTGTTGAAGGTCTGCTCCGTAATCCCTAAAGCGGTCATGCGCATCCAGGGCTTGGCAAACCTGCGCACCTGCAGCTTCTTGCGCGAGGCATACAGCGTTACCCCTGAAAGCTTCGCCTTTTGCGCCTCGGCTGCAATCTGCGCACCCCATTTGCAGGTGTGGCGATCATTCTGGGTCAACGGACGAGCCTGGGCGCCCATGGTAGCTGAGGCCAACACGCACCCTGCCGCCATTGCTAGAAATACTCGCATGTTGCTGTCCTAAGCATCTGAAGAGAAAAGAAGTTTGCCTTCAGATAATTCGTACAGGGGCCAGCACTTTGCCCTCAGTTGCGTTCAGGCTGGCCATAGCTAGGCCCGCCACCCAGAGCACCGCCACACCATAGTTGAGCCGCTGATAGAGCCCGAACAGCTCACCCTCCTGAGCGGCCTGGCCCATCAAAACCACAGTGAAAACTGCCAGCACGGTGCACGCCAGTGAGAACCAGGCGAGGGTGCGCGAGCCTGCCAAGCGCATGCCTAGCCAGGCCCAGAGCGCGCTAGCTAGCGTCAGGGTGACGAACATCATCAGCCCGGAGAGGTTATGCAGTTGTTGCGCGGTGGACGGATGTACAGGCGTGCAGCCTTGGTCGCAGGGGAACAGCCCCGTGCCGAAACTGCCCAGGCCGTGCAGCAATACCAATGCGGCGCTCAGCAGCGCCAGTTTCGAATGCTGCCAGCGTCGCGCCAGGCCCCAGGCGAACAACATGAACAGTACGCCTAATGGGAAGTTGTTAAGCAGAGGTGACCACTGCTGGGTGGGCGCCCCGGTGGCGCCCAGCTGGCTCATGGCCATTTGCAGGTGGCTGTACCCGGGGTACGCCTTGGCGGTCAGCCATACCCCGATGGCCAGCCAAAACGGGATGAGCAGGCCGCAGGTGAGCAGTGATCGATCGAGCAGTTTCATGCAGTACACGTCCGTCCGTGGAAACCTGGGACCCTAGCAAAATGCGCAGGTACAGTGCCAGCGCCGATAGCGTGTCAGGCGTATGTGATCGTACAACTGCCTGCGCTATCATGGCGGCTGTCATTCAAGGTGAAGTACAGGGCATGTCAGAGCAACAGCCACAGGCACGGGCCCGGCGCAAGCCGCGTAGCCTGGCGCAGGAACTGGTCACGGTACTGACCGAGCGCATCCGCAGTGGCCAGCTGAAGCGCGGGGACAAGTTGCCGACCGAGTCGCAGATCATGGCCGAGGAGGGCGTAAGCCGCACCGTCGTGCGTGAAGCCATCTCGCGCCTGCAGGCTGCCGGCCAGGTCGAGACCCGTCATGGTATCGGCACCTTCGTGCTGGACGCCTCGCCTGCCGCAGGCTTGCGTATCGATCCGGCCACGGTGGTCACACTGCGCGAGGTACTGGCAGTGCTGGAGTTGCGTATTGCCCTGGAAGTGGAGTCGGCCAGCCTGGCAGCGCAGCGGCGCAGTGACGAGCAACTGGCCGGCATGCGCGCGGCGCTGGACGAGCTGAATGAGGGCGCGGCCCATGCCCTGGATGCGGTGTCAGCGGACTTCCAGTTCCACCTGCGCATCGCCCAGGCCAGCGGCAACCACTATTTTGCCGACATCATCCATCACCTGGGTACCAGCATCATCCCGCGCACGCGCCTGAACTCCGCGCGCCTGGCTCACGATGACCAGCCCCATTACATGAGCCGGTTGATGCATGAGCACGAGGCGATCTATGAAGCGATTGCGCGGCAGGACAGCGAGGGGGCGAAGATGGCGATGCGCATGCACCTGAGCAACAGCCGTGAGCGGCTGCGCCAGGTGCATGAACGGGTGCAAGGGAACGAGGGGTGACTGGGGGGCTGCGATGTGTTCGCCTTTGGGGATGCAGCGTCTGTGAGATCGAGCGCCGCCCGCGCGGCGCATCGCGAGCTGCGCTCG
>NZ_JACVVH010000078.1:0-14855 GCF_016647865.1 Pseudomonas sp. S60
CTGGCCGTTGGACAAGGTCACGGTCACCGGCGTCTGCGCCGGGTTGGTCAGTGTCACGGTGTAAGTGATGACACCGCCTTCGGTGACCGATGGGTTCGCCGTCAGAGTCGCGGTGGTGGTATCGATCGAATCATTGATCGTCGTAACCGCTGGAGTCGGGTTAGGAGTCAGCTGTTCGAAGTTGCCGCCCGTAGCGTTCTGGATCGTGACACTAACGGTCGAACCGTTGTTATAGACGTCATTGGCCGGAGTTTGGAAATCGATGCTGCCCTGAGTTTTACCCGCCTCAACAGTGATGACCTGGCCGTTGGACAAGGTCACTGTCACCGGCGTTTGAGCCGGGTTGGTCAGTGTCACGGTGTAAGTGATGACACCGCCTTCGGTGACCGATGGGTTCGCCGTCAGAGTCGCGGTGGTGGTATCGATCGAATCATTGATCGTCGTAACCGCTGGAGTCGGGTTAGGAGTCAGCTGTTCGAAGTTGCCGCCCGTAGCGTTCTGGATCGTGACACTAACGGTCGAACCGTTGTTATAGACGTCATTGGCCGGAGTTTGGAAATCGATGCTGCCCTGAGTTTTACCCGCCTCAACAGTGATGACCTGACCATTGGACAAGGTCACGGTAACCGGCGTTTGAGCCGGGTTGGTCAGCGTCACGGTGTAAGTGATCACGCCACCTTCGGTCACCGACGGGTTCGCTGCCAGGGTCGCAGTGGTGGTGTCGATCGAATCATTGATCGTGGTAACAGCTGGGGTTGGGTTCGGGGTCAACTGCTCGAAGTTGCCGCCCGTGGCATTTTCAATCGTGACGCTAACGGTCGAACCGTTGTTGTACACGTCATTGGCCGGCGTCTGGAAGTCAATGCTGCCCTGGGTCTTGCCCGCTTCAACGGTGATGACCTGGCCGTTGGACAGGGTCACAGTGACCGGCGTTTGAGCCGGGTTAGTCAGCGTCACGGTGTAAGTGATGACACCACCTTCGGTGACCGACGGATTCGCCGTCAGAGTCGCGGTGGTAGTGTCGATCGAATCATTGATCGTGGTGACGGCTGGAGCTGGGTTCGGGGTCAACTGCTCGAAGTTGCCGCCCGTGGCATTTTCAATCGTGACGCTAACGGTCGAACCGTTGTTGTACACGTCATTCGCCGGGGTCTGGAAATCAATGCTGCCTTGAGTCTTGCCTGCTTCAACGGTGATGACTTGGCCGTTTGACAGGGTCACAGTCACCGGCGTTTGAGCCGGGTTGGTCAGCGTCACGGTGTAAGTGATCACACCACCTTCAGTGACCGACGGGTTCGCCGTCAGTGTCGCGGTGGTGGTGTCGATCGAATCGTTGATCGTGGTAACAGCCGGGTTCGTATTGGGCGTGAGTTGCTCGAAATTACCACCCGTTGCACCCGTGATATTCACGCTGACGGTCGAACCGTTGTTGTAAACATCGTTCGGCGGCGTCTGGAAATCGACGCTAGCCTGGGTTTTGCCAGCCTCAACGGTAATCACCTGCCCGTTGGACAAAGTCACGGTCACCGGGGTCTGGCCAGGGTTGCTCAGCGTCACGGTGTAAGTGATCACACCGCCCTCGGTCACCGACGGGGTAGCTGTCAGCGTCGCGGTTGTGGTGTCGATGGTATCGGTAACCTGGGTTACCGCAGGGTCTTGCGGCAAGGTCACAATCAACCCGCCACCGCCGGTGGTACCGGTGACAACCGTAGAAATCTGACCGCCATCGACATAGGGCGTGTCATTCGGCGGGATCACAACATTGACACTGCCGGTTGTTTGCCCGGCAGGGATGACGATGACCGCACCATTGGACAGGGTGACCACCAGGTCGCTATTGGGAGCCTGGCCAACGGTGGCGGTATAGACAATCACCCCGCCCGCTTCAGTAATGGAAGGCGTGGCGCCCAGCACCAGGTTAGTGGCGACATCCCCGGTCGTGCCGGGCGTGGTCGCACGGTTGTTGGCCGTGGTGTCCGCGCCACCAACATCCTGGCGATTGGCTTCGGCAGCGAAGCCAAGCCCCTCGGTGGGGAAGCCAACAGTCGGGTCAACGGTGCCTGCCGTCTCTTCCAGCATGACGAAGCTGTGGCCACCGCCCGCTGCACCGCCACCGGCTGCCGTAGGACCTGCCGCAGTGGCTTCCAGGTCGGTAGTGGGGTCGACACCCGCAGCGATCGCTTGTTGCAACTCTGCTACCGAAGGCGCGGCCTGCGCAGCGGCCTGGCCCAGGTCGGTGCTGCTATCAGGCGTGTCGGCACTCCATTGGCTGTCGCGGCCCAGGTCGAGCAGTCGGCCATCTGCCAGCTCAAGCGTTACTGCACCACCAGCGCCAGTGAGCACCTGCTCGCCGGCCAGAAGTCGATCCCCCTCGATCAGTACACGCCGGATGCCTTCTGGGGATACCGCAATAACCTGGCCGACAATACTTTTGACGATGGCTACAACGCTGCTCATTGGACTCTCCGTGTGACCCTGTAGGGTACTTCCGTGCCAGAGCGGCAATCGTGGCCACCTGATCTGGAATGATGTCGATATTCACTTGACGCATTTTGACGTCAATATTTCGTCTATAACTGCCAGCGATTACACAACTGCCAAACTATTGACCTTATGATGGCCATCCTAAACAATCGGTTAGGTAATGTCACATTGATATTTTACCTTAGCCAAGCGTTTCTCAACGGCAACTGCCTTGGGTCACAAAAAACAGCTGCATCGCCCACCACACGGGGGTTTAGCGGCTTAGAAATCCGAGGATTAGCCACCGGCTTACCGTCCGTCGGGATCCATCAGACCACAGGCGTCAATATAAGGTCATTCACGTTTATTCACCGGCCCAATATACGCACGGCAAGCACAAAGCTTGCCGATTCATCACCCAGTGGGCTGCGGCTCGACGCCACTTGTCGGCACGTAAACACGCTGCCGCAAATCAAACGAGCAGAGTGGAATCACGTATATAAGGACGTCCAGGTGGGGTTGAGGCGCGTGATGATTATCGAATACAGGCTGGTACAGAGGCTGCATTTAATAGATGAATTTTGACTAATCGATTACCAAACGGCGTCAGCAAACCAGCGCCTGTTAAATGGCATCAGCTATTCTGGTCGCAAGCGATGTCGCCATGGCCTTTTGCTAGCTATGCTGACACCTGCGAATGAAGTGCGAGTGGTTCAGAAATGAAACATTTCAGGGCCATCCGACGTCAGGTAGTAAAGTGAACGAGACAGCTGTTTACTCAAAATGGATTCAAAGCGACCATTGCCAAAATTTTGCCACGGCGATGCACATCGCCCGGCGCTGATACGCCGCAACACCACTGAACGCCAGGGTTGCCAGCCTGCAGCATCAAGGCAGCGCGCCCACCCCTACCCACCACAAGGATGAAGAGAGCGCCGCGTGGAATCCGAAGTCAGTCGAGTCGAACTCAACCACGATCCACGCAGCCAGCACGACGATCCCCTGCTGGATAGTCTGTTGAGCCTGTGTGTGTTGCACCAAAAACCAGCCAGCCGCGTGATGTTGACCACGGGCCTGCCGTTGCCAGCGCAGCGGCTGAGCCCTGAACTACTGCCCCGTGCGGCTGCCAGGGCTGGGCTGCAAGGGCGCCTGCTGCAGCGCAAGCTGGAGCAGATCCCGAGCATCGCCATGCCGGCCATGCTGTTGCTCAAAGGCGGGCGAAGCGCGGTTCTGCTTGGCTGGGAAAATGAAGACACTGCACGGCTGCTGCTTAGCGAAAGCGATGGCGGCGAGGTGCACATCAGCCGCGAGAAACTCCAGGATGACTACAGTGGCCGGGTGTTCTTCGCCCAGCCGCAGCACAAATTTGACGTCAACCACGGCAACCTCATTCCGCGTGCGAAGTCCTGGTTCCGCGACACTCTGCTGCGCAGCAAATGGCTGTACATTGACGCCATCGCCGCCAGCCTGGTGATCAACTTGATCGCCCTGGCCGCTCCGCTGTTCGTGATGAACGTGTATGACCGGGTGGTCCCCAACCAGGCGACCTCAACGCTGTGGGTGCTGGCGATCGGGATCGCGGGCGCTTATGTGTTCGACCTGATCCTCAAAGGGCTGCGCGGGTTGTGCCTGGACCTTGCCGGCAAGAAGACCGACCTGATCATCTCTGCCACGCTGTTCGAGCGTATCGTCGGCATGTCGATGAAGTATCGCCCTGCCAGGGTCGGTAGTTTCGCCCAGAACATCCACGAGTTTCAGGGCCTGCGCGACTTCCTGGCATCGCTGACACTGACCAGCCTGATCGACCTGCCCTTCACGGTACTGATCCTGATCGTCATCGCCATCATCGGCGGCCATCTGGTGTGGATCCCGATCATCGCCTTCCCGTTGGCGCTGAGTATTGGCTATGCCTTGCAGCGCCCTTTGATGGCGACCATGGAGCGGACCATGGCACTGGCCTCCGAGCGCCAGTCAAGCCTGATCGAGACCCTCGCCGGCCTGGATGCGGTCAAGGTCAACAATGCCGAGAGCGAGCGCCAGTACATGTGGGAACAGACCCTCGGTACCCTCAGCCGCCTGGAGCTGCGCGTGAAGGTGCTGTCGAGCCTGGCCATGAACATCACCATGCTGATTCAGCAACTGGCGGGTGTGGCGATGATCTGCGTGGGCGTCTACCTGATCATCGACGGCAACCTGAGCATGGGCGGCCTGGTGGCCTGCTACATGCTCAGCGGTCGCGCGCTGGGCCCGCTGGGCCAGCTGAACGGCCTGTTGGCACGTTACCAGCAGGCCAAGGTGACCATGGTTTCTACCGACCACATGATGGAGTTGCCACAGGAGCGCAACTTCGAAGAGCGGCCCCTCAGCCGCAGAGTGCTGCAGGGTAGCGTCGAGTTTCGCGGGGTGGACTTCACCTACCCCAACCAGCAGAACATGGCGCTGAAGAACATCAACCTGACCATTCGGCCCGGCGAGAAGGTCGGCATCATTGGCCGCAGCGGCTCAGGCAAGAGCTCTTTGGCCAAGTTGATCGTGGGCCTTTACGAGGCTGATGGCGGCTCGCTGCTGGTAGATGGTGTAGACATCCGGCAGATCGACGTCAGCGAGCTGCGCCACAACATTGGCTATGTGCCGCAGGATATCCAGCTGCTGGCAGGCACCCTGCGCGACAACCTGGTGAGTGGCGCGCGCTACATCGACGACGAGATGATCCTGCAAGCCGCCGAGCTGGCAGGCGTGCACGAGTTCGCGCGGCTGCACCCGGATGGCTATGAGCTGCAGGTAGGCGAACGTGGGCAGAACCTGTCCGGTGGCCAGCGGCAGAACGTGGCACTTGGCCGTGCGCTGCTGTTGAACCCGCAAATCCTGCTGCTGGACGAACCGACCAGCGCCATGGACAACACCGGTGAGGAGCGCCTCAAACAGCGCCTGCAGGCGGTGGTGGAAAGCAAGACGGTGCTGCTGGTGACTCACCGTGCATCACTGCTTTCGCTCGTGGATCGGCTGATCGTGATCGATCGCGGGCAGATTGTTGCCGACGGCCCGAAAGCCGCGGTCATGGACGCGCTGAAGAAGGGGCAGATCAGTGTTGCGTAAGCTGGATTTCGGGCAAATCAAGGAAGGCATGCGGCGTTACTTCAAGGGCAGTGACTCGCTCGGTGGGCAGCCACTTCCAGAGGTCAACAAGGCCCTCATCGAGGATGCCCCGCGGGTCGTCAGGTTGACCATATGGGGCGTGATCCTGTTCTTCGTGTTCTTGATCATCTGGGCCAGCGTGGCGCCTATCGATGAAGTAACCCGCGGCGAGGGCAAGGCGATCCCCTCCTCCAAGGTGCAGAAAATCCAGAACCTGGAAGGCGGCATCGTGGCGGAAATTTTTGCCAAGGAGGGCCAGATCGTCGAAGTTGGTCAGCCTTTGCTGCGCCTTGATGAAACACGCTTCGCCTCCAACGTGGGCGAAACCGAGGCCGATCGCCTGTCCATGGCCCTGCGTGTGCAGCGCCTGAGCGCTGAGGTGGACGACAAGCCACTGCAGATTGACGAGGAACTGCGCAAAGCCGCACCGAGCCAAGCGGCCAGTGAAGAGTCGCTATATCAGAGCCGGCGCCAGCAGTTGCAGGACGAAATTGGCGGCCTGCAGCAGCAGTTGGTGCAGCGCCAGCAAGAGCTGCGCGAGTACAGCTCCAAGCGTGCCCAGTACGCCAACAGCCTTGAGCTGCTGCGCAAGGAAATCAGCATGTCGGAGCCCTTGGTGGCGACCGGGGCGATCTCCCAGGTAGAGGTGCTGCGCCTGCGCCGGGCGGAAGTGGAAAACCGCGGCCAGCTGGATTCCACCGCCCTGGCCATACCCCGCGCCGAGGCGGCCATCCGCGAGGTACAGAGCAAGATCGAGGAAACCCGTGGCAAGTTTCGCAGCGAAGCGCTTACCCAGCTTAACGAAGCGCGTACCGAGCTGAACAAGGCCACCGCCACCAGCAAGGCGCTGGATGACCGGGTGCACCGGACCATGGTCACCTCGCCAGTGCGCGGTATCGTCAAGCAATTGCTGGTGAACACCATTGGCGGTGTGATCCAGCCGGGCAGCGATATCATCGAGGTCGTGCCGCTGGACGACACGCTGGTGATCGAAGCGAAGATCCTGCCCAAGGACATTGCCTTCCTGCACCCGGGCCAGGAAGCGACCGTCAAGTTCACCGCGTATGACTACACCATCTACGGCGGGCTCAAGGCCAAGCTTGAACAGATCAGCGCCGACACCATTACCGATGAAGATAAGAAGACCACCTACTACCTGATCAGGTTGCGCACCGATCGCAGCCACCTTGGCACCGACGAGAAACCGCTGCTGATCATCCCCGGGATGATTGCAACGGTGGATATCATGACCGGCAAGAAAACCATCATGAGCTACTTGCTCAAGCCCATCATGAAGGCCCGCTCGGAAGCGCTGCGCGAGCGCTGACAGGCTGTGCAAAGGGCCGCATTGCGGCCCTTATGCGGCGCAAGGCCGCTGATGCACGTAATGGCTTGTACTTATCGCCAGGGTGCAGGTTCACCCACCAGTTGCCCCTGGATACCCCCTACCCCCATTTCGCATAGCACCAGGCGCTCGCCTTCGGTTTCCACACGCTCGGCAATAAGCGGCAAGTCGATGCTGTGGGCAGCGCGCTGGATGGCCTCGATGAACAGGCGCTTGTGCTGCTCCTCATCGATATTGCGGATGTAGCTGCCGTCGATCTTCAGGTAAGCCAGCCCCAGGTGCGACAGGTTGCCGATCATGCTGAAGCGGCCGCCAAAGCGCTGCAGCGCCAGGCCGAAGCCCAGCCCGTGCAGGCGCCGCGTCAGCTGTTCCAGGGCAGGCTGGTCGGGTAACTGCTCTTCGCCAATCTCGAACACCAGGCGCGGGCCCAGGGCTGCGTTGTGGCCCAGTAATTCGAAAATGCGCTGCAATGCCTTGGGGTCGGCCAAGGTGGCGGCGGAAAGGTTCAGCGCCAGCACCTGATCATGCCCCCGCAAGTGGGCCAGTACTTTTTCCAGCACCAGCAGGTCCAGGCGCGGCATCCAGCCAAAGCGCTCGAGCCAGGGCAGGAAGCGGCCGGCCGGCAGGGCCTCGCCTTCACGGTCTTTCAGGCGCGATATCACCTTGTGATGAAGCACGCGCTGCGCGGTGGCGCAATCCACCACAGGCTGGAAGAACAGGTCGAAATGGCCATTACGGAACGCCTGGTCGAGGCGTTCATGCCAGTCGTGCTGGCTGTCTGCGGCAACAGCAGCCACCCCTTGCTCCAGGCACACCCAGCCAGGGGTTGGCTGGTTTTCTGCGCGGGCCAAGGCTTCGTCGGCGAGCTTGAGCAGCGCCTGCGGTGCGTCGCCGGGGGTGTAAGGCGCCAGGCCGATACAGGCCACGGGGTTGATGTCACTGGCACCGGTTTCGTGCAGGCTCTGCAGGGTGCCTTCCAAGGCCTGGGCAAGCTGAATGGCCTCCTCATGCACCATGCCTGGGGCCAACACCGCGAACTCACCCCCGCGGCTGCGGGAGATCAGGTCGTTGGTTTCCGGGTAGCTGCCACAGGTGCGCCGCAACTGCTCGCCCACAGCCTGCAGCAACTGGTCGGTACGTTGCCCGCCCAACCGCGCGTTCAGCCCGGCCAGGCCTTGCACACGCAACAACAGCAGGTAGCCTGCGCGGGCTTCCTCCAGGTTGCTGACCCGGGCGTTCAACTGCATCTCGAAGTAACGACGGTTGGACAGCCCGGTGAGGGTGTCCTGATAGGACTCGGCACGCAGCCGCTCACTGCGCTCGGCCTGTTCGGTGAACAGGGCTTTGAGCTTCTCGACCATCTGGTTCATGGCCTGCACCACGCGGCGCAGCTCCGGTGTGCGTGGCAGCTCTTGCAGGCTCAGGAATTCACGGCGGGCAATGGCGTGGGATTGTTCGACCATGTAGTCCAGCGGGCGCAACTGACGGCGTAGCAGCAGTGCGCCAAGCACGGCACTGGCAGCCCCGCACAGCAGCAACCAGCTCAGGCTGCCCAGGGCGCTTTGCCAGAGTTTGGCAATGGCGAACATTGGGTGGCTTATTACCTCCACCCGGGCCGCCTGTTGCCAGCCACGGCTGACGATGGCGTCGCCGCCGGCAGCCTCCAGGCCTATCAAGTGCACGAACCAGCGCGGCACGCCACCTGGGTCCGGCTCGGCATGACGCTCCACCAGTACGGCGTTGGAGGCCAGGTCGACGACCTTGATGCTTGCATAGTAGCCACTGTCGAAGATCGAGCTGACCATCAACTCGGTCATGGCCGGGTCGTCGATGTTGGGCGTGAGCGACAATGCCAGGGCGGTGGCCGCATCCTGGGCGTGCGAGCGCAGCTGGTTGACGTACTGGCTGCGCGAGCTTTCCAGGCTGACCATGAAGCTGCCACTGAAGGCGACCACCAGGAACAGGCAAATAGCCAACAGCAATTGTTTGAACAGTGACATTTGTGCTCCTTCAGTAAACCGGTTCGGCCGGGAAGCCTTCGGCCTGCATTTTCTTCAACAGGTCTTGCCAGCGCGACAACCGCTTGGTATCGCCGACCTTCTTGTTACCAGCAGCCCCGGTGAGCCACAAGCCTTCACCATTGAAGGCGTAGACCGGCAACAGGTCTGGGCGCTGGCTAGCCGGCTTGATGGCGTCCATGAGGCTGTCCAGGACCAGAGGCTGGGCCTGGGGTGTCGAATAGTAAGTCAGTACCATGTGCGCGCGGTTCTGGCGCAGCGCCTTGACGTACGTGATGCGCAGCTTTTCGCTGGGAATGCCCATACGCCGAAGGCTGAAATACTTGGCGATTGCGTAGTCTTCACAATCCCCGGCACCCTTGATCAGGGCCTGAACAGGGGTAGCCCAGTAATCGACCTCACCCCACAGGTCGATGTCTTCAACGTAACGCAGTTGCTGGTTGAAGAACCGGTTGACCACTTGCAGCCGCTCAAGCTCGCTATCTTGTTTCTGGGTCGCCATCAGGTTCTGCCAGGCATCGATACGCGCTTTGCCGGCGCCGAGCGGGCCATAGAGGGCCTCGGACTTGCGGCTGATCTGTGCGAAGTCCCAATCGGCGTGCAGGCCGCCCAGCAGCATGCCGCCCAGCAACGCAGCCAGGGCGATACGGTGCAGCACGGTTTTGAGCATCGGGGAGATCGCCACAGCCAAGCCCTGTCCCGGCCAGTCGAAAGCTGCGATGGTGCGGCCTGTTAGCGCAAAAGACAATGGCACATCGAAATCATCCATCCGCCTGTCAGCCAGGCTGCATTCTGGCCCTACATCTTCATTTGCATTACTTCCTTTGCAGGGCGACTTACTCCACCATAGCCGCGCTTTGGGGCAGTGCGCTGATAGCCGCAGGTTTGACATGCCCACAAGCCGTAACTAGCTTGATTGGATCCAACTTTTTGTGAACGTTAAGGCAGGCGTTTTGTGGCCGAGAAAATAAAACTGAGCAACGTGCTGACCAGCGAACAGCTGTTGCCGCACCTGGCCCGTGGCGTAATCGAGGAACGTCTGCGCAGTGCCATTCTGGACGGCCGTTTGCCGCCCGGCACCGCGATCCGGCAGCAGGAGCTTGCAACCCTCTATGGCGTCAGCCGCATGCCGGTACGTGAGGCGCTGCGGCAGCTGGAAGCGCAGGCGCTGTTGAATGTGCAGATGCACAAGGGTGCGGTAGTTGCGCCGCTGATCGGCGAGGACGCGGTAGACGCCTATACCTTGCGCGTGCTGCTCGAGAGCGAGGCTTTGCGCCAGTCCATCCCGCTGCTTGAAGGCCAGGACATCGCCGATGCGCGCCGCTATATCCAGCAGTTGGAGAACGAAACCCGGCATGCCGAGATCGCTCGCCTCAACCGCCTGCTGCACATGGTGCTGTATTGCCGGGCGCCGAACCAGAAGCTGTTGCGCCTGATTGATAACGAACTGAACCAGGAGGAACGGTTTCTGCGGTTTCACCTGTCCTCCATGGGCCTGGGCAAACTGACGCAGGACGACCATACCGCACTGGTAGACGCCGCCAGCGCCAAGCGGGTCAACGAGGCTATCGCAGTACTGGAGCGCCACCTCAACGGCGCTGCAATTGCAATTCGCAGATACCTGGACAGCCAAAAGCTTCGCCAGGCGTGATCGCAGCATTGCTATGGGCCGACAAGGTTGCAAAATGCGGCCACCAGCGGAACAATGAGACTCGTTATCATTAAAGCCTTTATGGCACCGCCGAAAATGCCCAGCAACGACCCTGTCCAAGCCCTCTATCATGACCACCACGGCTGGTTGTATGGCTGGCTGCGCCATCACCTGGGGAGCGCGGCTGATGCTGCCGACCTGGCGCAGGACACCTTCGTGCGGCTGTTGCAGCGACGTGAGCACCTTCATCTGCAAAAACCCAGAGCGTTCTTGCGCACTGTTGCCCGCGGGCTGGTGATCGACCATTGGCGCCGAGAAGAATTGCACAAAGCCTATCTGGAGGCTTTGGCACATCTGCCGCAGGCTCACGCGCCCAGTGTCGAAACCCAGGAATTGCTGCTGGAGCTGCTCGAGCGCATTGCTGTCATGCTCGATGGCCTCAAGCCCAAGGTCCGTACAGCTTTTCTGCTGGCCCAGTGCGAGGGCCTCAAGCACAAGGAGGTTGCGCAGCGGATGGGGCTTTCCGTGCGTACCGTGGAGCGTCATATCGCTGACGCGCTCTATCACTGCTACCTGTTGCGCTACGACGTGCAATGACCTGCCCTCCCCCAGATGCAAAAGCGGTGAGGCAAGCCATTACCTGGAGGGTCGCGCTGCGCGAGCATGGCAATGACCCTGCTTTTGAGCAGCGCTGCATGCAGTGGCGCAATGCTTGCCCAAGCCACGAGTTGGCCTGGCAACGGGTTGTCCATCTCGATCAGGAACTGGACCTGCGGGCGGTCCCTGCTGCCGGTATAGCACTGCGCACCTTGGAAACCAGTCACAAACGCCTTCAGCGCCGGCAGGCTTTGAAGCTGTTGGGCGGGCTTGCCATGGTGGGTTCGGCCGCCTGGCTGGCCAAAGACCTGGACCTTATCAGCCCATGGTCATCGGACTACGCGACCGCAACGGGCGAGCGTAGGCACATCACCCTTGCCGACGGTACACGCCTGCAGCTCAACACCCGCAGTGCGGTAGATGTGGCGTTCAATGGCCAGCAGCTGGTGGTGAAGTTGAGGCGCGGCGAGCTGATGCTCGATTGTCGGCAAACCCTGCACCCACAGTTCCCAGTACACGTATATACCAAGGACGCGCTGCTGCAGGCGTTCGATAGCCGCGTCGCGCTGCGCCTTGAGGGTGACTGCGTCCATGCCAGCTTCAGCCACGGCCGGCTGGCAGCCCAACAAGCCGATACGGGGGGCTGGCAATGGCTGGAGCCGGACCAGGCCTGGCGGGTAACGCGTGACGGAGTACAGCGAGAGCAGCCTGCCAGCATGGATGCACTGGCCTGGACCGAGGGGTTGATCGTGACTCGGGACATGCGTCTGGCCGACTTTCTTGCGCAAGTCAGCCGCTACCGCCATGGCTACCTGACCTGCAGCGACAACATTGCAGACATGCGCTTGTCGGGTGTCTTCCGCCTCGATGACCCTGAGCAACTGGTGCGGCTGTTACCCCGCACGCTGCCAGTACAACTGCGCGAGCTCACGCGCTTGTGGATAAGGGTGGAGCGCCTGAGTTAGGCAGCGCTTCTGGAAGATGGCGGGTTTTTTATTCTGGTCCGGCTAGGACATTGAAGCGCCCTCTGCCCTATTCAATTCACGGACTCCTACATGCCTATCGCCACGAAGTACACGCTGCCCTGCAACGCGAATGATTTTCGACCTGTCCTGCAATCAATACTGGGTAGAGCCATACGCGCAGCCTTGTTCGGCACCGTCCTGGGCGTAGCGGCCACGCCTCTGCTGGCCGTCGCCGACGATACGCCAGTGGTTAGCCAAACATACGCGATCGCACCCGGCCCACTCGATGAGGCACTCAACCAGTTCGCCAGGCAGGCTGGCATTACCCTGTCGAGCACACCGCAACTTACCCGCGGCTTGCAATCGAATGGCCTCCAAGGCCAGTACGGCACTGAACAAGCCTTGCGACACCTCTTGGCAGGAAGCGGGCTGGTAGCCCTGAGCCAGAACGCACGCAATTACGTCTTGCAGGCACAGCCGCAAGAAGCCGCACTGGCGTTGCCCGACACCGATGTGCGCAGCTTCACCCTGGGTAATGCGTTGGGCAGCATGGAGGGGTACAACGCCACGCATAGCCAGGTTGCCACCAAGAGCAGCATGCCGCTGGTGGAAACCTCCCAGTCAGTGTCGGTGGTCACCCGTCAGCAGATGGATGACCAGGGGGCACAGACCGTGGCCCAGGCCATGCGCTATACACCCGGTGTGCTAACCAACCCCTATGGGGCAACCCACCGCTACGACTACGTGGCCATGCGCGGCTTCAACGATGGCTCTGTGGATAACATCTACGTAGACGGCCTGAAATCCATGGGGGACAACGGCACCTACAGCACCATGCAGGTAGACCCGTATTTTCTTGAGCGCATCGACATACTGAAGGGCCCGTCATCGGTACTGTATGGCCGCAGTTCGCCAGGTGGCCTGGTGGCGTTGACTACCAAGAAGCCTCTGTTCAGCCCCTACCGTCAGGTTCAGGCCTCCGTGGGTACTCAGGGGCAGCGTGGCATGGGGTTCGACTTCAGCGGGCCTGTGGATGACGACAAGCGCATTGCGTACCGCCTGACAGGCCTGGCAGACGGTTCAGACACTCAGTTCGATCACAACAAGGAAGAGCGCTACGCACTTGCACCGTCGCTGAGCATGGACTTCACGGAAGACACCTCGCTGACCCTGCAGGCGTACCTTCAGCATGACCCCAGCGGGGGCTACCATGGCGGCAACCCGGCAGATGGCATGCTGCACAAGCGCAACGGCTTGCGCTTGTCGGACCACTTCTTCGAGGGTGAACCGAACATCGATCACTACGAACGCACACAGCAGTCGTTCAGTTATCAGTTCGAACACCGGTTCAATGACGTATTCACTGCACGGCAGAACTTCCGCTACCAGGATTCCGATGTCTCGATGGACCAGGTGTATTCGGCCGGTTGGGCAGGCAACGAGGGCACTGTCCTGAACAGGGCCTACACCGGCGGAGACGAGCGCCTGCATTCCTACATCATCGATAACATGGTGCAGGCAGAGGTGTTCACCGGGGCCGCCAAGCATACCTTCCTGCTGGGCACCGATTTTCAGCGTCGCAAGGCCGATGTGGCATGGCGCTATGGCTCGGTTGACCCGCTGGATGCCGGCAACCCCCAGTATCGCAATGGCAACCTGCAGGTAGCAGGGGAGAACCGCTATCAACGGCGCTTGCAACAGACGGGTGTGTATTTGCAGGACCTGGTGGAACTGGATCAGTGGCGGTTTTCTCTCGGCCTGCGGCAGGACTGGGTAAAAGTATCCGAGCGTGATCGCGACAGGGATACCAAGGCCAATGATGCGCGTACCAAGTTCACTACCCGTGCAGGTGTTTTGTACCTGTTCGAAAACGGGATCGCGCCCTACCTGAGCTACTCGGAGTCATTCAACCCGAACACCGTGTCCGATCAACAAGGCAAGCCGCTGGCACCCACCGAAGGCACGCAGTGGGAAGCCGGTATCAAGTACCAGCCACCGGGCAGCGACAACTTGTTCACGGCCTCGGTGTTCCATATTGAACAGGAGAACCTGGCATCCAAGCAGCCCAATGAGGATTTCTATCGCCCCGTTGGCCAGGTGCGCTCCCAGGGGTTGGAACTGGAAGCTCATGTACAAGTGACCGACAGCCTGAAACTGCTGGGCGGGTACACCTTTACCGATATCGAATACACCAAGCAGATGCCTAGCCTGGTAGCCGGCAACCTGGACAACAAAGGTAACTCACCCACCCAGGCGCCCAGGCAGATGGTGTCCCTGTGGGCTGACTACAACATGCGCCAAGGTGTGCTCGATGGTGTGAGGCTGGGCGGGGGTGTACGTTACGTGGGGTATAGCTGGGTCGATGCGGAAAACAGCATGAAGGTGCCGTCCTACACACTGGTGGATGCTTCGCTGGGTTATGACCTCGGCAAAGTCGGGCTGAAGGGCGTGGATGTGAGGTTGAACGCCAACAACCTGACCAACCGGCGCTACATCACGTCCTGCGCAAGCCTGAACTACTGCTACATGGGTGAAGAGCGAAACGTGACGGCCACCGTCAGCTATCAGTTCTGAGCCGTCCTGGAAAAGACAAAGCCCCTGTCTGCATCGCAGACAGGGGCTTTGGGGTTTGAATCTTGACGATGACCTACTCTCACATGGGGAAACCCCACACTACCATC
>NZ_JACVVH010000079.1:0-14191 GCF_016647865.1 Pseudomonas sp. S60
GGCGCCGCTGGAGCGGCGCATCGCGAGCTACGCTCGCGCCTACAAGTGTTTCGGGCCGAATCAGTGCAACCGCTTGCGACACATCAGCTGCGCCAGCTTGGCGGTGTCCGGGCGCTCGATGATGCCCCGCTCGGTCACGATCACGTCGATCAGGTCTGCCGGGGTCACGTCGAACACCGGGTTGAACACCTCGACATCCGGCGCAACCCGGGTACCGGCGTAGTCCAGCAGCTCGCCGGCCTCGCGCTCTTCCAGCGGAATGTCTTCGCCGGTGGCGAGGTTGAGGTCGATGCTGGTGCTCGGCGCCACCACCATGAAGCGCACGCCGTGGTGCATGGCATTGACGGCCAGTTGATAGGTGCCGATCTTGCTGGCCACATCGCCGTTGGCCGCGATGCAGTCTGCGCCCACCACCACCCAGGTGATGCCCTTGGTCTTCATCAGGTGGGCCAGGGCGGAATCGGCACACAGCGTCACCGGCAGGCCTTCGTTGGCCAGCTCCCACGCCGTCAGCCGCGAGCCCTGCAGCCACGGCCGGGTTTCACCGGCGTACACCCGCTCCACCATGCCCTCCAGGTAACCGGCGCGGATCACCCCCAGGGCGGTGCCGAAGCCACCGCTGGCGAGGGCGCCGGCATTGCCGTAGGTGAGCAGGGTCTGGGCATTGCCCTGGTGGCGGCGGATCAGCTCGGTGCCGTACTGGGCCATGGTCAGGTTGGCCTCGCGGTCACTCTCGTGAATCAGGCGCGCTTCAGCTTCCAGGGCGGCCAGCACGTCTTCGGCAGGGCGCAGACGCTGCAGGCGCTCGCGCATGCGGTTCAGTGCCCAGAACAGGTTGGCCGCCGTGGGGCGCGCCTCGGCCAGCACCAGGAAGTCTTCTTCCAGGTCCATTTCCCAGTCGCCGCCCTCGGCCAGCCGCTCTTCCACGGCCAACACCAGCCCGTAGGCGGCAACGATGCCGATCGCCGATGCACCGCGCACCGCCATGTCACGGATGGCCGCTGCCACCTGCGCAACATTGTCGCAGGCCAGCCATTGTTCTTTCGAGGGCAGCAGGCGCTGGTCGAGCAGGTGCAGGACGCCGCCCTGCCAGCGGATCCCGGTCACCTTCTCCGCCGCCAAAAGTCGCTCGCGCATCACCTCTCCCCGTGGTTCGCCCATCAAAAGCCGGCGATTATAGCGAGCCTGGTGGCCAAGCGCTCGGGTATACTTCGGCCTTTTCGAGCGCAAGCTCCAGGCCATGCGCTGCAACCACTGCCCGCCACACCCAGGCTGGCCCTGGCCCGCAGTTGCCGGCTTGCCGCTTGAAGCTGACACCCAAGTTCCAGAGGACTGTTCAATGAGCAACGTCGACCGCGCCGAAATTGCCAAGTTCGAAGCGCTGGCCCACCGCTGGTGGGACCGTGAGAGCGAGTTCAAGCCGCTGCACGAAATCAACCCGCTGCGGGTCAACTGGATCGACGAACGCGCCAGCCTGGCCGGCAAGAAGGTGCTGGACGTGGGCTGCGGCGGCGGCATCCTCAGCGAAGCCATGGCCCAGCGCGGCGCCACGGTCACCGGCATCGACATGGGCGAAGCGCCCCTGGCCGTCGCCCGGCTGCACCAGCTGGAGTCTGGCGTGCAGGTGGAATACCGGCAGATCACCGCCGAAGCCCTGGCCGAAGAAATGCCCGGCGCATTCGATGTGGTCACCTGCCTGGAGATGCTTGAGCACGTGCCCGACCCGTCCTCGGTCATCCGCGCCTGCTACCGCATGGTCAAGCCTGGCGGCCAAGTGTTCTTCTCCACCATCAACCGCAACCCCAAGGCGTACCTGCTGGCCATTGTCGGCGCCGAGTACATCCTCAAGATGCTGCCGCGCGGCACCCACGACTTCAAGAAATTCATCCGCCCTTCGGAGCTTGGCGCCTGGAGCCGCGTTGCCGGCCTTGAAGTGAAGGACATCATCGGCCTCACCTACAACCCGCTGACCAAGCACTACAAGCTCAGCAGCGACGTTGACGTCAACTACATGATCCAGACCCTGCGCGAGGAATGAGCATGCGCCTGCGAGCTGTACTGTTCGACATGGACGGCACCTTGCTGGACACGGCGCCGGACTTCATCGCCATCTGCCAGGCCATGCTCGCCGACCGCGGCCTGCCGCCGGTGGACGACACCCTGATCCGCGGGGTGATCTCTGGCGGCGCCCGGGCCATGGTCGCCGCCACCTTTGCCATGGACCCGGAGGCCGAGGGCTTCGAGGCCCTGCGCCTGGAGTTTCTGGAGCGTTACCAGCGCGACTGCGCCGTGCACACCCGGTTGTTCGATGGCATGGCCGAGCTGCTGGCGGACATTGAGAAAGGCAAGCTGCTGTGGGGGGTGGTCACCAACAAGCCGGTGCGTTTCGCCGAGCCCATCATGCAGCGCCTGGGCCTGGCCGAACGCTCGGCACTGCTGATCTGCCCAGACCACGTGACGCGCAGCAAACCAGACCCAGAGCCGCTGATACTGGCCTGCAAGACGCTGAACCTGGACCCGGCCAGCGTGCTGTTCGTGGGGGACGACTTGCGTGACATCGAGTCGGGCCGCGACGCCGGTACCCGCACCGCAGCGGTACGCTTTGGCTACATTCACCCGGATGACAACCCGAACCACTGGGGCGCCGACGTGGTGGTCGACCACCCGCTGGACCTGCGCAAGGTCATCGACAGCGCGCTGTGTGGCTGCTGAACAGTGCGGCTCTGCGCATAACCTGTCGAGCAGGGCCCTGTGGCAGCGGCTTCAGCCGCGAACACCGGCGCAGCCGGTGCCCTGCACCGCGCCGCCTGCTTCGCGGGTAAACCCGCTCCCACAGGTTCAGCTGCCCGCTTACAGGGTGTGTTCAAGCATTTAAAGGACTCAAACATGTTCGACTACGCCGCTCGTGCGGATCTGCTCAAAGGCCGGGTCATCCTGGTAACCGGCGCCGGCCGTGGTATCGGCGCTGCCGCTGCCAAGGCTTATGCCGCGCTGGGTGCCACGGTGCTGCTGCTGGGCAAGACCGAAGCCAACCTGAACGCCCTGTACGACGAAATCGAAGCGGCTGGCCACCCGCAGCCGGTGGTTATCCCGTTCAACCTGGAAACCGCCCTGCCCCACCAGTACGACGAACTGGCGGTGATGATTGAAGAACAGTTCGGGCGCCTGGACGGGCTGCTCAACAACGCCTCGATCATCGGCCCACGCACCCCCATGGAGCAGTTGTCGGGTGACAACTTCATGCGCGTGATGCATGTGAACGTGGATGCCACCTTCATGCTCACCAGCACCCTGCTGCCATTGCTGAAGCTGTCCGAGGACGCTTCGGTGGTGTTCACCAGCAGCAGCGTGGGGCGCAAGGGCCGCGCCTACTGGGGCGCCTACGGGATCTCCAAGTTCGCCACCGAAGGCATGATGCAGACCCTGGCCGACGAACTGGAAGGCGTGGCACCGGTACGCGCCAACAGCATCAACCCGGGCGCCACACGCACCGCCATGCGTGCCCAGGCCTACCCAAGCGAGAACCCGCAGAACAACCCCCTGCCCGAAGAAATCATGCCGGTGTACCTGTACCTGATGGGGCCAGACAGCAAAGGCGTGAATGGGCAGGCGTTCAACGCCCAGTAAGCCCAGGAGGCCGGGCGGCCTCCTGATTCACACCGCAACCGGGGTCAGCCAGCGGCCAGCGCCGGGCTTACCCGGCCTTGCTGGCGCCCTTCGAGCTGCATGCAACGCTCCAGGAACAGGAACATGCAATCGTAGCTCTTGCAGATCGCCCGGCGCAGCTCGGTACGCAGGCTCATGCTCGGGTTCTCGCCCGCCAGGGTGCAGATGATCTCCAGCGCCTCCCACGGGTGGGTGTCGTCATACTGGGCATGCATCTTCAGCCACTTCATGGCGCGCTTGCGCTGGTCTTCCGGGAAGCCCATGGCGTAGGTATCGGTGGAGCACACCACTGCCGACCACTCCCCGGTCGCCCCTTCAATGGCATAGTTGGTGGCCGCCATCGACACCGCCAGGTTCTCGGTAGCGCACACTCGCCAGCACCAGTCATTCAGGCCGTTGAGTTCGGGCGGTACATCCTGGGCCTGCAGGTCATGCAGGTTCACGCCATGGGCCTGGGCCCAATTCACCCAATAATCGGCGTGGTTCAGTTCCACGCGAATGTTGCGCATCAGCCAGCGCCGCGCCATGTCCTCGCCCTGATGGCGGCCGTAGCGGGTCTTGGTGAGGTTATGCGCCATGTACAGCGAGAACTGCTCCACCACCGGCCAGCCGCCAATCAGGTACTGGCGAATGGTGGACTGCTTGAGGGTGCCGTCGCGCAGGCGCGCATACAGCTCGTGCTCCACCACACGGCGCTTGCTCTCACTGCAATCCTCGATCAGTTGCTGGGCCCACGTGGGGTAGCTGGCCGGGTCCATCAATGGCCCGATACGGACGAATGCATCAATCACTTTCTGCTCCTTGATCCTTGTGATTTCTAGCTAGCGAAACGTGCCAGGCGCCCGCTGCAACAGGGGCCGGTCGGCCACCCGCTGGCGGTGCAAACTGTCACAGGTGAACACCTGCGGGCGTTCTATCAGGTAGCCCTGGGCATAATCCACACCAATTTCCTGCAGGGCCTGCTCGATCAACGGGGTCTCGACAAATTCGGCGATGGTGCGTTTACCCATCACGTGGCCGATGTGGTTGATGACCTCGACCATGGCCCGGTTGACCGGGTCATCGAGCATGTCCTTGACGAAACTGCCGTCGATCTTGAGGAAATCTACGGGCAAATGCTTGAGGTAGGCAAACGATGACATGCCGGCGCAGAAATCATCGAGGGAAAACCGGCAACCCAGGCCCTTGAGTTCATTGATGAAGCGGATCGCGCTGCCCAGGTTGGCGATGGCGCTGGTCTCGGTGATCTCGAAGCAGATCATGCGCGGCGGAATGGCGTAATCCACGAACAGGCGTTGCAGGTACTCCAGGAACTTGTCATCACCGATGCTCGAGCCCGACAGGTTGATGGCACAGGTGGCCAGTGGCCCTTTGTGGCCGGCGTCCAGGCACTGGCGGATGATCATGAACACGTTGCGCACCACCCAGCGGTCCAGTGCGGTGATCAGCCCGTAGCGTTCGGCGGCCGGGATAAAGCTGTTGGGCAGGATGGTGCGCCCGCTTTCGTCGTGCAGGCGCAACAGAATCTCGATATGGCCAGGGCCGTCGAAGGCTTTGAGCGGCGCGATTTCCTGGGCGTACAGGCAAAAGCGGTTTTCTTCCAGGGCCACGTGCAAGCGCTGGATCCAGGCCATTTCGCCGAAACGGATAGACAACTCGCTGTCGTCGGCATGGTACACCTGCACACGGTTACGGCCCTTTTCCTTGGCCATGTAGCAGGCCATGTCGGCCGCACGCAGCGACGTTTCCAGGGTGCCGGGCGCCTGGGCGATGTGCACCAGCCCTACGCTCACCGTGGTCACGAATGGCCTGCCTTTCCATACGAAGTGCAGGCTCTGCACCATCTGGCGCAGTTGCTCGGCAATGCGCTCGGCCTGCTCGGGCGGGCAGTTTTCCAGCAGCACGCCAAACTCGTCGCCCCCCAGCCGCGCCAGGGTGTCGCCTTCGCGCAGGCCCGATTGCAGCACCGCGCAGATGTGCCGCAGCAATTCGTCGCCCGCCGCATGCCCGCAGGTATCGTTCACCAGCTTGAACTGGTCCAGGTCCAGGAACATCAGCGAATGCCGGCCCGGCTGGCGCGCCAGGGCATTGAGCGCCTGCTCCAGGCGGTATTCGAATTCACGCCGGTTGGCCAGGCCCGTGAGGGCATCGTGGGTGGCCTGCCAGGACAGGTTGGCGATGTACTGGCGCTCCTGGGTCATGTCGTGCAGCACCAGCACGATACCGCTGACCTGCCCTTCGTTGACGATGGACGAGCCCACCAGGTTGATCGACACGGTGCTGCCGTCCAGCCGCTGAATCAGCCGCGCATGTTCGGCCCCGCCCTTGAGGCTGCCGCTGAGCACCTGGTCCACCAAGCTGCGGCCTTCGTCCATGTCGTGCTCGTCCACCAGGGTGAACAGCGCCGACAGCGGCAAGCCCAGGGCCTGGGCAGCTTGCCAGTGGGTGAGCTGCTCGGCCGCAGGGTTCATGTAGCCGATACAGCCCTCCACATCGGTGGTGATCACCGCGTCGCCAATGGCTTGCAGGGTGATTTGCGCGCGCTCTTTTTCTTCCTGCAAGGCGCTGGCGAACGCCTGGCGCTGGGCCAGCAGCTTGCTTGAGCGGCGCCAGGCGATGGTAATGAGGATGAGCGCGGTCACCAGGTTGGTAATCAGCAGCACCCTCAGCAGTACCCGCGAGCCCTCGCCCAAGGCATCGCTGAACGCCTTGGCAGCGGGGGTGACACCCTCGTTGATGATGGCGATACGCGCCTTCCAGGCCTCTACCGTGGCCTCAGCTACCGGCCCATTGGCGAAGCGCTGGTGCATCTCGCCCGCCAGCACGTCCAGCTTGGCCAGGTAGTCGTCACCCATGTCCCAGTAGTTCACCGCCGTCTGCATGTAGCTGATGCCGCGGAAATGGCGGTAGAACCAGATGATGCGCTCAACGTCGTCCAGGTGGTTGCCGCCCTGCAGCACGGCCTCGCGGGCGGCCTGCAGGTCAGGGTCCGGTTTGTCCAGCACCTTGCGCACGCGGTGGTCGCCCTGGGGCACGATGATGGCCTGGCGGTAGCGCTGGTAGGTGTCCTCGTCGCGCGTATCTGCGTACAGGTTGAGGTAGTAGATGGCGTCTTTCTGAGCCTTGGACCATAGGCTCTCCCCCGCGACGTAGGCACGCACGGCTGAAAGCGTATACAGGCTGAGGCTGCCCAAGGCGACCTGAAACACCACCACGGCGATGAAGGGCCAGGTGATGCCGAGCAGCTTGGGCGCCTCTTGAGTGCGATGTCCCTTCATGGATTCCCTGTCACCGAGCTGATAAGGCGAGAATCGACCCAGACAAAGCACAGCGTAGGCCATTTGCCAGTAACGCGATGGAAATTTCAGCAGTGACCGGCGTGCTGCACCTAGCGCTGCTGCAAGTGCCCATACAGCTTGGCGTACAAGCCGCCCTCGGCGATCAGTTGCTGGTGGTCGCCGTCCTCTGCCACACGCCCGCCATCGAACACCAGCACACGGTCAGCCTGCTTAACAGCCGACAGGCGGTGGGCGATGATCAGGGTGGTGCGGCCGGTTAAAAACCGTGCCAGTGCCTGGTGCAAGTTGTACTCGGTGGCGGCGTCCAGCGCCGAGGTAGCCTCGTCGAGGATCACCACCTTGGGCTCGGCCAGTACCATGCGGGCGATGGCCAGCCGCTGGCGCTGCCCACCGGACAGCCGCACCCCGGACCGCCCCACCACGCTGTCCAGGCCCTGAGGCAAGGCGGCGATGGTGCTGTCGAGCTGGGCAATGGCCAGGGCCTGCCAGCAGGCGTCATCGGTGCAGTCGCGCCCCATGGTCAGGTTGGCGCGCACGGTGTCGTTGAACAGCGACGGGTGCTGCAGCACCACTGCCACATGCTCGCGCAGGGTGTCCAGGCCGATCTCCTGCAAGGTGGCACCGCCAAAACGAATGCTGCCGGCCTGGGCGCTGTACAGCCCCAGCAGCAGCTGCACCAGGGTGCTCTTGCCGCCGCCACTGGCGCCGACGATCGCCACTTTTTCACCGGGGGCAATGGCCAGGTCGAGGTGCTCCAGTACCGGTTCATCACCGTAGGCGAAGCTCAGGTCGCGCACCTCGATGCCGACCGTGGCGTGGCCGGCGAAGGGGTTGCTGGCGCCGGGGTACTGGGGCTCGTCGGCGCGCGCCAGCAGCTCGTTGAGGCGGTTCAGGGCGCCACCTGCGGCGTAGTAGGCGTATTGCAGGTTGAGCAGCTGCTCCACGGGGCCAATCATGAACCACAGGTAGCTGAACACCGCCAGCATCTGGCCAATGGACAGGTCCGAAAACAGCACGGTGAGCATGGCGGCCGCACGGAAGATGTCGATGCCGAACTGGAACAACAACCCACTGGCGCGGCCACTGGCATCACTTTTCCACTGGGATTCCACCGCGTAATCACGCACTTCGCGGGCGCGCACGCCCAGGCGCCCAAGGAAGTAACCCTGGCGGTTGCCGGCACGGATTTCCTGGATGGCGTCGAGGGTTTCGGTGAGGGCTTGGGTAAAACGGGCCGTGCTGTCGTTTTCCAGCTTCTTGAGGTGCTTCACGCGCTTGCCCAACTGCACGGTGAAGTAGATGACCAGCGGGTTGAACAGCAGGATCAGCAACGCCAGCTGCCAGTGCATCCAGATAAGAATGGCCGCTGTGCCGGTGAGGGTGAGCATGGCGACCAGGAAGCGGCTGAGGGTTTCGCCCACGAACTTGTCGAGGGTGTCCAGGTCGGTGACCAGGTGGGTGGTGACCGTGCCACTGCCCAGGCTTTCGTACTCCTTCAGCGAAATACGCTTCAGGCGCTCGATGAGCCGAATGCGCAACCGGTAGACGATGTCCTTGGCAAGGCCGGCGAACAGCTTGGCCTGAACCACGTTGAATGCCAGCGCACACAGGCGCAGGCACAGGGTAAGCACCAGCATCAGGCCGATATAGCCCGCGGCCACCTGCCAGCCCTGGGGCAGCAGCTGGTTCATCCACTTCAGCGCGGCATCGCCATGGCCCAGCAGCACTTCATCCACCAGCAGCGGCAGCAGCAACGGGATGGGTACGCTGCAGCAAGCCGCCAGCACCGCGATCAGGTTGGCAGACCAGAGCTGCTTTTTGTGGTGCAGGGCCAGGCGGCGAATCTCTGCCCAGCTCAACCGGTCAGCCACGGCCTGGGGTTTACCCGGCACCGGGTCGGGCGACCCGGGCATATCAAGCACTGGCGGCCTGCTGCAGCCAGCGGCTGAGCAGAGGCTGCAGGCGCTCCAGGGGCTGGTAGCCGTTGGTCAGCAAGGCCAGCTGGCCATTGCGCTCGGCAAGCAAGGTGGGAAAGCCCGCAATGCCCAGGTCCTGCGCCCAGGTGAAATCGGCGGCGGTGGCGCTGCGGGTATCGGCACGGGCGAAGGCCTCGGCGAACACCGCACGGTCAAAGCCGGCCTGCTCGGCCAGCTCTACCAGTTGTGGGGCAGTGGTCACGTCTACACCCTGCTGGTAGAACGCCTGCTGGATGGACGCCAGCAGTGGCCACACACGCTCGGCCTCCAGTTCGCGGGCGGTGACCAGGGCGCGGCAGGCAGGTTCTGTGTCGTAGACGAAGCCATCTGGCATGGCGCCTTCGAAAAGGAACGGCTGCCCGGTGGCGTCGGCCACGGCCTGCCAGTGCTCCAGGATGTACTTGCGCGTTGAGGTGTCCAGCGCGCTGCCACCGGTACGCAACCCCCCAGGCACCAGGTGGGTGGGCACGCCGGCCTGCTGCGCCTGGGTGATCAGCGCCGCGGCAACGGGTGCGAAGCCCCAGCACCAGGAGCACATCGGGTCCATCACGTAGATCAGGCGTGCAGACATGCCTCAGGCCTCGGCTTTGTAGTTGTAACCAATCGGGTGCGGCAGGTTGCGGGCCTTGGCCAGTTCGATCTGCTTCTGCCGGTCGATGGCGCTGCGCCGGGTCTTCTCGCTCAGGGTGTCCCAGCAGTGTGGGCAGCTGATACCTGGCGAATAATGCTCGGACTCGCGCTCCTGGGCGTTGATCGGGTGGCGGCAGGCGTGGCACTGGTCGTAGTCGCCTTCGCTCAGGTCGTGGCGCACCGTGACCCGGTTGTCGAACACGAAGCAGTCGCCGTCCCACAGGCTCTGTTCCTGGGGCACTTCCTCGAAGTACTTCAGGATGCCGCCTTTCAGATGATAGACCGCCTCGAAGCCTTCACCGAGCATGTAGCTGGAGGCTTTTTCGCAACGGATGCCACCGGTGCAGAACATGGCCACCTTCTTGTGCCTGGCGGGGTCGAAGTTGGCCTTGATGTACTCGGGGAACTCGCGGAAGGTTTCGGTCTTGGGGTCGACGGCGCCCTTGAAGGTGCCAATGGCCACTTCATAGTCGTTGCGGGTGTCGATCAGCAGCACTTCCGGGTCGCTGATCAGGGCGTTCCAGTCCTTGGGCTCCACATAGGTGCCCACCGCCTGGTTGGGGTCTACGCCCGGCACGCCGAGGGTGACGATCTCTTTCTTGAGCTTGACCTTGGTGCGGTAGAACGGCTGTTCGTCGCAGTACGACTCTTTATGGTCGACATCCACCAGCCGCGGGTCGTTGCGCAGCCAGGCCAGCAGGCCGTCGATGCCTTGGCGGGTGCCGGACACAGTGCCATTGATGCCTTCGTTGGCCAGCAGCAAGGTGCCTTTGACGTCGTTGTCGAGCATGGTCTTGAGCAGCGGTTCGCGCAGTTCGACGTAGTCCTGCAGGGTGACGAACTTGTACAGCGCCGCGACGACGATCGGTTGTGACATGAAGCAGGTTCTCCAGGTGGTTGCCCTCGTAAGGGGCGGACCGGGTTACACAATGTAAAAGGGGCCGCTGAGCGGCCCCTGTGGGGATGAAGCGGATTCTACCAGAACCCCTTCAGGGTTTCAGTGCCCGCCGCCGGCGCACACGGGCGAAGCCGGGGCAGCACCGACCTTGGCCCACTCCTCGCCGGTGTAGGTATGAATGGCCAGGGCATGAATCTGGCCCATCAGCTCACCCATGGTGGCGTACACCTTCTGGTGGCGCTTGACGCTGTTCAGGCCAGCGAACTGCTCGCTGACGATCACGGCCTTGTAGTGCGTCTGCTGGCCACGGCTGTGCATGTGGCTTTCATCCAGCACCTGCAGGTGCTGCGGCGCCAGGGCGGCCAACTGCTGTTCGATACGCTGTTGCATGCTCATCGCGTACGGCTCACTTCTTGGCTGGGGCGGCTGCCTTGCCGAAGTTCGGGTCCAGCTCCTTGGTCATGTCTTCAAGCAGCTTGTTCACCACCGGCACCGCAGGCTCCAGGCTCTGCTGGGTCAGCTGGGCCGACTCCTGGGTGACCTTGGGCATTTCACGCAGCACTTTCTTGCCCAGTGGCGATTCGTAGAACTTGACCAGGTCTTTCAGCTCTTGCTCGGTGAAGGTCCTGGTGTACAGGTCAACCATTTTAGGCTTGAGCTTGTTCCAGCCGATGGCGCTGTTGAGCGCGGCGTTGGCCTTGGCCTGGTAGCTTTCCAGTACCGGTTGCTTGGCAGCCGGTGCCTTGGTCTGGGCGAAGCGCTGGGCGAACATCTGCTGTACCTGCATGTACACCGGGGTACCGAGCTTGTCGGCATTGGCCAGGGTCAGGAACTTCTCGGCAGCCGCGTTGTGGCTGGCAGTGGCGGCAAGTACCTGGCCGCTGGCACAGGCCAGGGCAACGGCAGCACAGAGGACACGAAGACGGGTCATTGCATTTCCTTCAGGAGGGGGAGGCGGTACCTCAGAGTAGAGCATTCTGCGCCCGTGACGGCACGCTGCTCAAGGGGCACGACAGACGATTGAACCGCCCGGTCGCATGAGGGCCTAAACTGCTGATTCTGACTGACAAGGGAGTGAATGCAGCATGAGCCGTATCGAGACAGACAGCCTGGGCCCGGTCGAAGTTCCTGAGGACGCCTACTGGGGCGCCCAGACCCAACGCTCGCTGATCAACTTCGCCATTGGCCAGGAGCGCATGCCGCTGGCAGTGCTGCACGCCCTGGCACTGGTCAAGAAAGCGGCCGCGCGGGTGAATGATCGCAATGGCGACCTGCCCGGTGATATCGCGCGCCTGATCGAGCAGGCCGCCGACGAAGTGCTGGACGGCGAACACGATGACCAGTTCCCGCTGGTGGTGTGGCAGACCGGCAGCGGCACCCAGAGCAACATGAACGTGAACGAGGTGATTGCCGGGCGTGCCAACGAGCTGGCGGGCCAGGGCCGCGGCGGCAAGGCGCCGGTGCACCCCAACGACCACGTCAACCGCTCGCAAAGCTCCAACGACTGCTTCCCGACGGCCATGCACATTGCGGCGGCCCAGGCGGTGCACGACAAGCTGCTGCCGGCTGTAGCCGAGCTGTCTTCGGGGCTGGCGGAGCTTTCAGCGCGCCACCACCAGCTGGTGAAGACCGGCCGCACGCACATGATGGACGCCACCCCCATTACCTTTGGCCAGGAAGTGTCGGCGTTCGTTGCCCAACTCGATTACGCCCAACGCGCCATTCGTGCCACCCTGCCAGCGGTTTATGAACTGGCCCAGGGCGGCACGGCGGTGGGCACCGGGTTGAATGCGCCGCACGGGTTCGCCGAAGCCATTGCCGCCGAACTGGCTGCGCTGTCCGGGTTGCCGTTCGTGACCGCGCCGAACAAGTTCGCCGCCCTGGCCGGGCACGAGCCGCTGACCAGCCTGGCCGGTAGCCTGAAAACCCTGGCAGTGGCACTGATGAAAATCGCCAACGACCTGCGCCTGCTGGGTTCTGGCCCACGGGCGGGGCTGGCAGAAGTGCGCCTGCCGGCCAACGAGCCGGGCAGTTCGATCATGCCCGGCAAGGTCAACCCGACCCAGTGCGAGGCGCTGTCAATGCTGGCCTGCCAGGTGCTGGGCAACGACGCCACCATCGGGTTTGCCGCCAGCCAGGGCCACCTGCAGTTGAATGTGTTCAAGCCGGTGATCATCCACAACCTGCTGCAGTCGATCGAGTTGCTGGCCGATGGCTGTCGCAACTTCCAGCAGCATTGTGTGGCCGGTATCGAGCCAGATGCCGAGCAGATGGCTGCGCACCTGGAGCGGGGCTTGATGCTGGTCACGGCGCTCAACCCGCACATTGGCTACGACAAGGCTGCAGAAATCGCCAAGAAGGCCTACAACGAGGGCAAGACGCTGCGCGAAGCGGCGCTGGAGCTGAAGTACCTGACCAACGAGCAGTTCGACCAGTGGGTAAGGCCAGAAAACATGCTGGCCCCGGGCGGCCGGGGCTGACGCGCCTACCGGGGGTGGTGGGGGGCCAGCCTGCGGGCTCGCCAGCCCGCTACCAGCGAAGGGCCCAGCGCGACCAGGGCCGAGCCCAGCACCACCACCACTGCGCCTATGTAACCGAGGGCGTTGATGTCTTCGGCCTGCACGTACGCAGGCCATAACAACGCCGCAACCGCTACGGCAACGAAGGTGACCAGCGGGGTGAGGGCCAGGGTGGCACTCACCCGCGATGCCTCCCAATGGGCCAGTGCTTCGGCAAATGCGCCGTAGGCCACCAGCGTGTTAAGGCAACAGGCCAGCAGCAACCAGCCCTGCACCGGGCTCAACTGCAGGGCCTCCAGCGGGTGTACCCAGGGCGTGAGCAATGCAGCGCAACTGAGGTAGATCACCATCATCACCTGCTGTGAGTTCCAGGTTGTAAGCAGCTGCTTCTGGCTCAACGCATAGAACACCCAGATGCTGGTAGCCAGCACGATGGTAAGGACACCGGTGGTGTAGGTGCCCAGCGACGTCAGCAGTTCATCGAGCCGCTGGTTGAAGAACAACCCGAAACCCGCCAGCAGAATCAGCAGCCCCATGCCCTGCCCCAGGCTGAAACGCTCGCGGAACACAAACACGCTGGCCACCAGCAGCAGCACCGGCCCAAGCTGCACCACCAGCTGCGCAGTACCTGGGCTCAGCAGTTTCAGCCCGATGAGGTACAGCACGTAGTTACCCATCAACCCGAATACTGCCACCACCACCAGCCCCCGGCCTTTGCGGCTGAGCTTGCCGAGCGATGGCAGGCGGCGGCGCGCCGACAGCCACGCGCACAGCAGGCCACCGGAGACCAGCAGGCGGTACCAGGTCACGGTCAGCGGGTCCATCACTTGCAGCACCTGCTTGAGCTTGATGGGCAAGATGCCCCACAGCAACGCGGTCAGCAGCGCCAGGAACAGGCCATAGCCCCAGCGGCCGGAAGTGATATGCATGGTGTCCTCGATGATGTCCGTGGTGCGGGTAGGGGGATTCTAAGGGCTTGGCGGGCCACTACGGTGGCGTGCGTCGAGAAAAGAATTCATCTGGTCATTCTGTAGCGGCATGATGTGCGGTGCCCGCCAGGCAGACAGCGCACTGTAGGTATGGCACCGGCTGCGCCGGTGTTCGCGGCTGAAGCCGCTCCTACGTTTGTTTCGGGCCAATTAGGCCTGCGCGATTGGCGCGCGTACGCCTTGGCGCATGTCGCGGTACCGTGTCGTACAAACC
>NZ_JACVVH010000007.1:0-147225 GCF_016647865.1 Pseudomonas sp. S60
CCGGCCTGTCACGCCGGGGGTCGCGGGTTCGAGTCCCGTCCGCTGCGCCATCTTCGCCAAGAGGCCCCATGAACGCCTCGAAGCAACGTGAAAGCGACCTTTGGGTCGCTTTTTTCGTTTATGGGGCTGGCTGCAAGCTTTATGCACCTTTACCGAAACCTGACCAAGTCTTCACTCTTCAGCGGTTCCAGTGCCTGCCCGCTGTGTTGCACAATAGGCACCTTCTCGAGATACCCGGAATCCGCAATGACCAGATTTTCCGTCTTTGCTGCGCTCGGGCTGGCCGTTGTGCTGGCCGGTGTGGCCGGTTGCACGTCGAAAAAGGCTGCTGTGTACGAGCATGAGAACTTTGACGACTCGGGCACCTTCTCGCGCAGCTTTCCGGTAGGCGATGCCAGCTCGTGCGAGGCTGCGCGAAGGGCGCTGCTGAGCCAGGGCTATATCATCACCAGCAGTGGCGCGAACCAGGTGGTGGGCAACAAGAGCTTTCAGCAGAACAGCGATAACCACCTGCAGATCAGCTTCAACGTCACCTGTGCCCCGGATGCCACTGACGACCAGCACTCCACCATGTTCGCCAACGCCCTGCAGGACCGGTATGCCCTGAAAAAGTCCAATACCTCCGCAAGCCTGGGTGTTGGGGTATTGGGTTCTGTGTCGATGCCGATCGGCTCCAGTGACGATTCGATGGTGAAGGTGGCAAGCGAGACGGTCACGGCTGCGCAGTTCTATGACCGCTATTTTGCTTTGGTAGAAAGCTACCTGCCCAAACCCAAGCCCAAGCCCGCCAAGGTCAGCAAGGCCAAGGTGGAGGAGGCGCCGGTGAAGGCTGAAAAGCCAGCCGTTGTTCTGGGCCTGCCTGAGCAGCCTGCGGCGCCCGCCGCGGCGCCGACTTCGTTGCAGGAAACAGCACCTGCGCCTGCTGCGGCGGCTAGCGAGCCGGTAAGCCCGCCGGTAGCGGTGCCTGCGGTGGATGATACCCAGGGGTCGCAGCCGGTAGCCCCGCCTGCTGAGACCGCGCCCATCGAGGTGCAGCCTGCGGTCGAGCCAGTCGAAGCGACAACGCCAGCCCAGTGATGCCGGCTCGTTGTGGCTCAGCAACGCAGTCCGCGCACATGCCTGGTTACAGACGGCCTGCGATAAGTTTTTGAACACCTGCTACGTTTATCTCTCAAATGCTTGTCATCATTTTTTCATCCTACCTGCTTAGGTTGAAGACAGCACCGACACAGACATCATGAGAACAGGACGCAGGGCTATGGACGACTATCAGGAAGAACTTCTCGAATTTCAGGCGTACGAACTGGACACCTCGGAACCGGCAGACGACGCCACCGAGCTTTAGACGGCTCGCCGCTGATTGCGGCGAAACTCTCCCGGTGTGAGCTGCGTCCAGCGCTTGAATGCGCGCTGGAAGGCTTCGGCAGACGCGAACCCCAACAGATAGGCAATCTCCCCAAAGGCCAGCTCTGTGTCGCGTATGTAGGTTTCTGCCAGGTCGCGGCGGGTTTCATTCAGCAGGTCCCTGAAACGCGTCCCTTCTTCGGCCAGCCTGCGGCGCAGCGTCCAAGTGGGCAGTTGCAGCGCAACGGCCACCTCATCCAGCTCCGGTTCACGGCCCCCACTGAGCAGTGGCCCTAGCAGGTGGGTAATACGCTCGCCCAGGCTGCGCACGCGTGTCAGTTGCAGCAATTGGGCTTCACACAACTGCTGCAAATGCTGCCAGGTGCTCGGGCAGTGCCCAGGGTTGGGTGAGTGCAACGTTTGCTGGCTAAGCCTCAGCTGGTTGTATGCTGCGCCGAATTGCACCGGTGTGCTGGACAACACCTGGTACTGGCCGGCGTAGGCGGGTGCGGTAAACTCGATTTCCAACCGCTCCGCCTGCACAGGCTTGCCGGCAAGGTCAGCCAGTTGAGCCAGCCAACCCGCAAGCAGTGAGTCCACCACGAAGCGGTTGTAATCGTTGTAGGGGCTGACGGAATAAAAACGCAGCCATGCACCGCTGGCGTCTTCGTGAACACTCGAGTGGCCACGGTAATTGGCGGCATACAGGGGTTCGAAGCGCAGCAACGTGCGTGCTGCCTCACCCAGCGTTGGGGCTTGGGCCGCAGTCACCCCGGCCAGCCCTGCCTGGGCCAGCCGGCTGCGCAAGCCCATATGCAGCCCCAGTGCGGGCTCCTGGCACAGTTCTATGGCCGCGTGACCCAGGTGCATATAGCGCGGGATCGACAGACGAGCACCGGCTTCGGCCAGGCGGGCTGGCCCCAGGCCATAGCGGCGCAGGAGTGGTTCGGGGTCATGGCCCAGCGCCCTGACGGCTTCGGCCAGCGGCTGCACGAACCCTACCGACAGGTCGCCAAGCCTCACGCGAGGGCGGGCCATACACCTACAGCCATAGATTCAGCAGACGGGCGCCGGCACTGGGAGCGCCGGTGAACAATTGCCCAGACTGGCGTGCAAAACCCTGACCATCCGTCCCTTGCTCCCAGAACTGACCTCGCATGAACACGCTCATGCTGCCGAGCATCGGCCCCGTGGTGTCGGTGAGGCGATGCCAGGCCACTTGCTCGCTGACCTCCCCGCGCTTGAGCGGCAAGTGTGTCGCCGCCGGTTGATGACGGTTGCCGCGCCACGGTGCTTGCCAACTGCCCTTGCCAGGCAGGTACACCGGGTTCACCACCAGCTCCACGGCCTGGCTGGCCAATTGTTGGTGGGTTTCCGGGTACCAGCTGTCGCTGCCCAGCAGCACCCCTAGGCGGCCGGCCGGGGTTTGTACAACGTGCAGGGGCTGTTGGCGACCGTTGTGGATGTAGCGGCGGCTCTCGCTGTCTGGATACTGCTGGCGCTGAGGCTCGCCCAGCAGGGAGCCATCGCTTGCGAACACGACGCTGTTGTTGAACAGCGGGCCGCGCCCGGCATGCAGAGCGCCCTGTTTGACATAGGGCGCTGGCAGCACGATGGACCCGGCCACCAGGGTGACACCGAACTCCCTGGCCAGGCCGCCGAACAGCTGCTGGTAATCCGTTGCCATTTGCTCTGCTTTCATGCGCAGGTGGGCATCGGCGCGCCGGTCATCGCCTTCGGCGGCAAGCATGGCCAGGCCGTAGCGCAGCGGGTTGCTCAGTTCAAGCCATTGCAGGGCCTCACGGCTTTGCGTCACCTGGTACAGCTCGTTCTTCTCGCCCCGTGCCCATAACCAGGTGCCAATGTGCTCGGGCAGCACCACCACCGTTCTGGCATTCACCAACCCCAGTGCGCGTGCCTGCTCCAGATAGGCGGCAAGCTTGCGGTGCAGGCGTTGCAGGTTCTGGTAATCACCCGGATAAAGCAGCGGTTCAACGCCAAGCAGGTTGCCACGGTCACCGGGCACGCCTTGGTCGACTGCCAGCTCGATACGCAGGTCGGAGAGGTAATGGCCTTCCGGGCGTTGTTGCGTCCAGAAACCGTACCCGCACAGGGCGGCAACCATCACCAGCGCCAGGGCGCTTGCCAGAATTTTTCGCATGAAGCTGTAAGGTGCCTTCAGAGCAGGGGAGGCTTAGGTTAGCCCTGCTGTACGTCAGGATCAATAACTTGTCAGTTTCAGTCATTGAGCCTGTTCAAACGGCTGTTTAATGTCGGGGACATACAACAGCGGTGCCGCCGAAGGCGAAGTACCCGCATACCGTGATCACCTGGGAATCGAACCATGGCAACCGACCTTTACCCGCACCTGCTGGCTCCACTGGACCTGGGCTTCACCACGCTGCGCAACCGTGCATTGATGGGTTCCATGCACACTGGCCTGGAGGAACGCCCGGGTGGCTTCGAGCGTATGGCTGCCTACTTCGCAGAGCGTGCCCGGGGCGGCGTCGGTTTGATGGTGACCGGCGGTATAGCGCCCAACGATGAGGGCGGCGTGTACGCCGGTGCCGCCAAGCTGAGCACCGAGGCAGAGGCCGACAACCACCGCATCGTGACCGAGGCGGTGCATGCTGCAGGCGGCAAGATCTGCCTGCAGATTCTGCACGCCGGGCGCTATGCCTACAGCCCGCGCCAGGTGGCACCCAGCGCGATCCAGGCGCCGATCAACCCGTTCAAACCCCAAGCTCTGGACGAGGCAGGTATCGAGAAGCAGATCGCTGACTTCGTCAATTGCGCGGTCCTGGCCCAGCGTGCCGGGTATGACGGCGTAGAGGTGATGGGGTCGGAGGGCTACTTCATCAACCAGTTCCTGGCCGCCCACACCAACCACCGCACTGACCGCTGGGGTGGCAGCTACGAAAACCGAATGCGCCTGGCGGTGGAAATTGTCACGCGGGTAAGGGCGGCGGTGGGCCCGAACTTTATCATCATCTTCCGCCTGTCCATGCTCGACCTGGTCGAAGGCGGCAGCAGCTGGGAAGAAATCGAGCAACTGGCCAAGGCCATCGAGCGGGCTGGCGCCACGTTGATCAACACCGGTATTGGCTGGCACGAGGCACGCATTCCGACGATTGCCACCAAGGTGCCACGCGCTGCATTTACCAAGGTTACCGCCAAACTGCGGGGTGCGGTCGGCATCCCGTTGATTACCACCAACCGCATCAATACCCCGGAAGTGGCCGAAAGGGTGCTGGCCGACGGCGACGCAGACATGGTGTCCATGGCGCGGCCATTTCTGGCGGACCCGGCATTCGTCAACAAGGCGGCCGCGGGCCGTGCGGACCAAATCAACACCTGTATCGGCTGCAACCAGGCGTGCCTGGACCACACGTTTGGCGGCAAGCTGACCAGCTGCCTGGTCAACCCGCGTGCCTGTCACGAAACCGAGCTCAACTACCTGCCGGTGCAAACGGCCAAACGTATTGCCGTGGTGGGCGCAGGCCCGGCCGGCCTGGTAGCGGCCACCGTCGCCGCCGAGCGGGGGCATGCAGTGACGCTGTACGACGCCGCCCGTGAAATAGGCGGGCAATTCAACGTGGCCAAGCGGGTGCCCGGCAAGGAAGAGTTCTACGAAACGCTGCGGTACTTCGGCAACAAGGTGCGTAGCACAGGCGTTGACCTTCAGCTGAACACCCGCGTTGATGTACCGACGCTGCTGGCGGGCGGCTACGACGAAATCATCCTGGCCACGGGTATTGCACCCCGTACGCCAGCCATCCCGGGTATCGAGCACCCCATGGTGCTCAGTTACCTGGACGTGCTGCTGGAGCGCAAGCCGGTGGGCAGGGCTGTCGCGGTCATCGGTGCGGGGGGCATCGGCTTCGACGTATCCGAGTACCTGGTGCACCAAGGTGTGGCCAGCAGTCAGGACCGGGAGGCCTTCTGGAAGGAATGGGGCATCGACACGCACCTGCAGGCGCGAGGTGGCGTGGCAGGCATCAAGCCCGAGCCTCACGCCCCGGCGCGCCAGGTCTATCTGTTGCAACGCAAAAAGACCAAGGTAGGGGACGGCCTGGGCAAGACCACCGGCTGGATTCACCGTGCCGGGTTGAAGAACAAACACGTTCAGATGTTGAACAGTGTCGAGTACCTGGCCATCGACGACGCCGGCTTGCACGTGCGGGTAGCAGACGGCGAGCCCCAGGTGCTTGCGGTGGACAACATCGTGATCTGCGCCGGGCAGGAGCCACTGCGTGAACTGCAGGCGGGGCTGCTGGCAGCAGGGCAGTCGGTACACCTGATTGGCGGCGCCGACGTGGCGGCAGAGCTGGATGCCAAGCGGGCGATCGACCAGGGGTCCAGGTTGGCGGCGCGGCTTTGATACGGTGGAACTCACGCCCTTTCTGCCACCCGTTTGCATCTGCAAATTCGCCCCTAAGGCGTTCAACAGCAATGTGTTGCGTTACCCCGTTTGTGGTTGAGTTGTGAACCTTTTTTGGTACACTTGTGCATGAGTCAGATCCCTCCGACGCTGAATGTTCATTTTTATCGTACAGAAGTAGGCAACGAACCCGTTCGAGAGTGGCTGGCCCAGATCCCTCGTGAGCACAAACGAATGATCGGTACCGAAATCAAAACAGTTCAAGTTGGCTGGCCAATTGGGATGCCGGTGGTCAGGAAGCTTGACAAAGGCCTATGGGAAGTCAGGGTGAATCTTGTGGACACCGTGGCTCGTGTCCTCTTTACCATCCACGGGAACGCCATGGTTCTACTGCATGGTTTTATAAAGAAGAGTCAGAAAACACCGGCTTCTGACTTGGACACTGCCAAGCAGCGTAAGGCAACACTGGAGAGGAACACGCAATGAATCAGCATATTGGCTCGGATTTCGACGACTTCCTTTCAGAGCAAGGCCTTGTAGAAGAAGTGTCTGCTGCTGCCCTAAAACGCGTCATTGCATGGCAGATTGCTGAAGCCATGAAAATGCAGAAGGTCACAAAAAAAGCACTCGCTGAACGCATGCATACCAGCCGAACCGCAGTTGATCGGGCGCTTGATCAAGATGACCCAGGCATGACGTTGGCAACCTTGGCTAGCGCCGCACGTGCGCTTGGGCAGCGCGTTGAGGTGAGGCTTGTACCTGAGCAAGAGACTGTCCGCGCTCAATTCCGATGAGCCGAGCCATCTAGGAGCGCTTTCCAGCCGCGATGACCCATGCGCTTTGACCTCCCCCAAGCCCCCCTGCAACCGCTGCACCTGCCCTGGCTGGCCAGTGCCAGGGTGCAGGTCGCTGTCTTGCGCCTTGACCTGATCGACCCGCTGATCAGCGGCAATAAATGGTTCAAGCTGCGCCATCACTTGGCGCACGCCGACGCCAGCGCGGCCCCGGGGCTGATCAGCCTGGGTGGCAACCACTCCAATCACCTGCACGCCTTGGCGGCTGCCGGCAGGCGTTTCGGTTTTGCCACGGCTGGCCTGCTGCGTGGCCAGCCGCAAGACACGCCCACCGTGCGCGATCTACAGGCTCTGGGTATGCAATTGCACTGGCTGGGCTACGAGGGTTACCGCGCACGGCACCAGCCTGGTTTCTGGGCGCCTTGGCAGGCGCAGTACCCAGGCTGGCATTGCATTGCCGAGGGCGGCGGTGGGTTGGCGGGGGCCGAAGGTTGTGCACTGATCATGCAGCAGGCACATGCGGGGCTTTCGGCGATAGGCTGGGCCGGCTATGACGCCTGGTGGCTGGCTGCCGGTACGGGCACCACGCTGGCCGGCCTGGTGCTGGCGGAGGCGGGCGGGCACATCGTGCATGGGGCACTGGCGGTACCTTTGGGGTATGGCGTGCCGCAGGCAGTTCAGGCTCTGGCTGGCGACCATGGGTACCGGTTGCATGAGGCGTGCCGTGGCGGCTTCGGCAAGTTTGATGACCAATTACTGGCCTTTATCGAAGCCAGCGAACAGGCCACTGGCGTACCCCTCGAAGCCCTTTACACAGGCAAGGCGTTGCTTGCGTTGCGCGATAAGGTAGAGGCCGGCTACTTCGCCCCCGGCACGCGGCTGGTCTTCGTGCATACCGGGGGGCTGCAGGGGCGCCGGGGTTACTTGTAGGGCAGCATGCGCAACAGGGTGTTATCGCGCTTGATGTAGTGGTGATATAGCCCGGCCACGGCGTGCAGGCCGATCAACCAGTAGCCCCAGGTGCCGATACGTTCGTGCCAGCCCTTGATGAACTTGGCCTGGTCGGGGTCTGCGCCTACCAGGTGCGGCAGTTCCAGCCCATAGAAGGGGACAGGCTTGTCGGCTGCGCTGAGGATGAGCCAGCCGGCCAGCGGCATGCCGATCATCAGCACGTAGAGCAACAGGTGCATCAGGTGTGCAAGGCCTGTCTGCCAAGCTGGAGGCTTGGGCAGGATGGGCGGCGTAGGGTGTACCAGACGCATGGCCAGGCGCAGCCAGACCAGCACGAAGACGCTGAGGCCGAGCATGAAATGCAGGTCTTTCATCAGGTTGCGTTCGGCGCTGTCCCGCGGGAACAGGCCGCGCAGTTCGATGCAGGCATAGACGGCAGCCAGCAGCACCAGCATCAGCCAGTGCAGGAGTATGGACGCGCGCGCGTAATGGGGCGCCGGGGTGGATGAAACCATGCGTGTTCCTCATCGTCAGGTCGGGGGTGGCGCTCTTGATGGCGCTCAGGTGCCAGTGTACCGGCAACCTCAGGCAGATCTTTGCTTCAAATCCGTGAAAATTGTGTAGTCGGGCATCGCTCCTCAGGCGGCCGGCGCGCACGGCCAACCCTCTGGCACCACAAACACGCGCTCGGCCTCCTGCCAGGCGCCGTTGCTGTCCGGCACCAAGCGCACCAGCAATTGCGCGGGTGCATGGACAGGCAGCAGGTGCAACCAGGCCGCGAAGCGCGCCGTACCCCAGACATCGGTGGCCTCCGCCCGCGCAGGTGCCAGCCAGGCGTGGCGTGGCAATGGCTGCCAACAGTCACCTGCATGGGTGTACCACGCCGGGCGCCGCACCCAGCGCCCGCGCAAATGGTGCGGGTTTGCCCCTTCAGGCGCCTCGGCGTGGGCGGGCCATGGGTAGAACAGGTACCCGCCCATCCACACGTGCGCCTGCAGTGCGCCCACATCGAAGCTGTCCAGCCTGGCCCGGCCCTGGGCGCTGGCCGACATGGGCAACTGGTGATGCCGGAGGTGGGCGAGCTTGTTCCCCAGCCGGTCATGGCAGCCTGGCCCCAGCCAGCCATCACGGTCGGTGCCGGCCCCCTCCGGGCCGAGGTACAGCTTGATGGCAAGTTCCAGGTGGTGCACCCCGTCGCGGTCGCGCACTACTGCATCCAGCTCGCCCAGTGTGCGCCCCCCTTCGCGAATGGCCAGGTTGGCACCCAGCAGCTCCACCCCTGGCGCATGGTGCAAGGCAAACTGCCAGAGCCGCTCGTAATACATGCCCAGGCGGCGGCTGGTCAGGGTTGCCAGCCATGCCTGCAAAGGGCGATCGTCGGCGTCCAGTGCCTGCAGCCAATGCGCGAGCTGCTGCGGATGGTCCACCCACAGGCTGCCCGCCAGCGGATGGCGCTGGGGGCAAGGCGCGGCGCTGAGTAGCGGCGGCGACACCAGCGTCCAGGCCAGGTCGCGGACGGCGGGGCGGCGTAACTGGCGTGGCAGGTGTTCAAGCTGGGCAAATGGCATCATGCTGCGAGCATAGCCGGTTTGCTGCTGCCCTGTGGTTTCGCCCATAATCGCTGCATCGTCACCCGTCGCAGAGCCTTGCAGGAGCCCCATGGAGCAATTTCGCAATATCGGTATCATCGGTCGCCTTGGCAGCTCGCAGGTGCTCGACACTATCCGCCGGCTGAAGCAGTTTCTCCTCGAGCGCCACCTGCACGTGATCCTCGAAGACACCATTGCAGAAGTGCTGCCCGGCCATGGCCTGCAAACGTCTACCCGCAAGCTGCTGGGTGAGGTCTGCGACCTGGTGATCGTGGTGGGTGGTGATGGCAGCCTGCTAGGCGCGGCCCGCGCGCTGGCGCGCCACAACATCCCGGTACTGGGCATCAACCGTGGCAACCTGGGCTTTCTCACCGACATCCGCCCCGACGAGCTCGAAGAGAAGGTGGCCGAAGTGCTCGATGGCCACTACCTGGTGGAAAACCGCTTCCTGCTGCAGGCCGAGGTGCGCCGGCACCATGAAGCCATCGGCCAGGGCGATGCCCTGAACGATGTGGTGCTGCACCCTGGCAAGTCCACCCGCATGATCGAGTTCGAGATCTACATCGATGGCCAGTTCGTCTGCAGCCAGAAGGCCGATGGCCTGATCGTCGCCACGCCTACCGGCTCCACGGCCTATGCACTGTCGGCAGGCGGCCCGATCATGCACCCCAAGCTCGATGCCATCGTGATCGTGCCCATGTACCCGCATACCCTGTCTGGGCGGCCCATCGTGGTGGATGGCAACAGCGAACTGAAGATTGTGGTGGCCAAGGACCTGCAGATCTACCCGCAGGTGTCCTGCGACGGGCAAAACCACTTCACCTGTGCCCCGGGTGACACCATCACCGTAAGCAAGAAGCCGCAGAAACTGCGTCTGATCCACCCCCTGGGCCACAATTACTACGAAGTCTGCCGTACCAAGCTCGGTTGGGGCAGCCGCCTGGGGGGCAGGGACGACTGATGCTCGATCCGGCGCGCAGTTTCGACATCATCGGTGACGTTCACGGCTGTGCCCACACCCTGGAACGCTTGCTCGATACCCTCGGTTACCAGCGCATCGGCGGCGTATGGCGCCACCCGCGGCGCCAGGCGCTGTTCTTGGGCGACATCGTCGACCGCGGCCCACGCATTCGCGAGGCCCTGCATATCGTTCATGGCATGGTCGAGGCGGGGCAGGCGTTCTGCATCATGGGCAACCACGAATACAGCGCCCTGGGCTGGGTGACCCCGGCGCTGCCGGGCAGTGGCAAGGCGTTCGTGCGTGAGCACACACCACGCCATGCGCGCCTCATCGACGAAACCCTCACCCAGTTTGCCCAGCACCCTGGCGACTGGCACGCGTTCGTCAACTGGTTCTATCAGCTGCCCCTGTTCATCGACGCCGGCCGTTTTCGCCTGGTGCATGCCTGTTGGGACGCCAGCCTGATCGACCCCCTGCGCCAGCAGTACCCGGATGGTCGCATCGACCAGCACTTTCTCCAGGCCTCGGCGGTGAGCGGCAGCTTTGCCGCCAATGTCTGCAACCGGCTGCTGCGCGGTACGGACATGCGCCTGCCTGACGGCCTTACCCTGACCGGGGGCGATGGCCTGACCCGCGCCTTCTTCCGCACCAAGTTCTGGGAAGAAGACCCGAAAACCTACGGCGACATCGTGTTCCAGCCCGATGCCCTGCCCGCCGAAGTGGCCAGCACGCCGCTCAGCCACAGCCAGAAAAACGCCTTGTTGCGGTATGCCGAGGACGAGCCGTTGCTGTTCGTCGGCCACTACTGGCGCAGCGGGCGCCCGGCGCCGATTCGCAGCAACCTGGCCTGCCTCGACTACAGTGCCGTGCTGTACGGCAAGCTGGTCGCCTACCGGCTGGATGACGAAACCCGTATCGACCCGCACAAGTTCGTGTGGGTGGATGTCGACCGACCACAGGCAAGCCAATGAACATTATCGAAGTGATGCGCCTGCCGCTGGCGGTGGACCTCAGCGGCTTCATCCAGTTGCTGCAGCGTCTGCAGGTGCCGCACCGGGTCAGCGAGGAGGGTGAGAGCCAGGTGCTCTGGGCGCCCGATACCCTGGCCGAGCAAGTGCAACAGCTGTACCAGCGCTACCCGGACGGCGATGCCGATCTGCAACTGGCCGAGCCTGCCGACGGGCCAGATGCAGGCGAACGAGCGCCCGCACAGCCATCCCTGGCTGCCCAGGCCAAGGCCTGCAAGGTCACCGCCCTGACCTTGCTGCTGTGCCTGGTGGTGGCCGGGCTGACCAGCCTTGGCGAGAACTTCACCACCCTGCGCTGGTTCACCTTCCTCGATTTCCGGGTGCAGGGTGATTACCTGTATTTCCGCCCGCTGGCCGAAGGCCTTGCGCAAGGCCAGTGGTGGCGGCTGGTGTCGCCCATGTTGCTGCACTTCGGTGTGCTGCACCTTGCCATGAACAGCCTGTGGTTCTGGGAGCTGGGCAAACGCATCGAGCTGCGCCAGGGGGCATGGTCCCTGCTGGGCCTTACCCTGCTGTTCAGCGTGGTGTCCAACCTGGCGCAACACTTCACCAGCGGGCCAGGCTTGTTCGGCGGCTTGTCAGGGGTACTGTACGGGCTGCTCGGGCACATCTGGTTGTACCAGTGGCTGGCGCCCAACCGTTACTTCGCCCTGCCCAAGGGCGTTCTGGTGATGATGCTCATCTGGCTGGTGGTATGCCTCACCGGCGTGGTCGGCACGCTCGGCCTCGGCCAGATCGCCAACGCGGCACACGTCGGCGGGTTGCTCATCGGATGCCTGACCGGGCTCTTGGGCGGGGCGCTGGCCCGGCGTAAACTGTCGGCTTGAATCAGGAGACACTATGTCCACTTTCGCGCAAATGATCGAAAACATCACACCGGAAATCTACGAAAGCCTGAAGCTGGCCGTGGAAATCGGCAAATGGTCCGACGGGCGCAAGCTGACCGCCGAACAGAAAGAACTGTCGTTGCAGGCGGTCATCGCCTGGGAGATTAAAAACCTGCCCGAGGACCAGCGTACCGGTTACATGGGCCCGCAGGAATGCGCGTCCAAGTCCGCGCCTGTCCCTAACATCCTGTTCAAGTCGGACTCGGTACATTGATCGAACTCGCTCGTGGCTCGTTGAGCAAGATGGCTGTCAGCCTTGCAGCCCCTGTTGTGCAGTACAGCTTTCGCCTGGGCGATACCCAGGTACCGGTCAACCCGCTGATCGGTCAGCGGGTGCGCCTTGAGTACCTGGGCGCCATTCACTGCAGCCACTGTGGCAAGCGTACCAAGACCAGCTTCAGCCAGGGTTACTGCTACCCGTGCATGACCAAGCTGGCCCAGTGCGATATCTGCATCATGGCGCCGGAACGCTGCCACTACGATGCAGGCACCTGCCGCGAACCGTCCTGGGGCGAGCAGTTCTGCATGACCGATCACGTGGTCTACCTGGCCAATTCCTCCGGGATCAAGGTTGGCATCACCCGGGCCACTCAACTGCCCACCCGCTGGCTCGACCAGGGTGCCAGCCAGGCGCTGCCGATTCTGCGGGTTGCGACCCGCCAGCAGTCCGGGCTGGTCGAAGACCTGCTGCGCAGCCAGGTGCCTGACCGCACCAATTGGCGGGCACTGCTCAAGGGCAATGCGGAGGTGCTCGACCTGCCGGCGGTGCGTGATCAGGTGCTGGAGGCGTGCGCGCCTGGCCTGGCCGAGCTGCAGGCGCGCTTCGGCTTGCAGGCCATTCAGCCGCTCACCGATGCTGAAGTGGTGCACATGAACTACCCGGTAGAGGCTTACCCGCAAAAGATCGTGAGCTTCAACCTGGACAAAGACCCGGTCGTTGAAGGCACGCTGCTGGGTATCAAGGGCCAGTACCTGATCTTTGATAACGGCGTGATCAATATTCGCAAGTACACGGCCTATCAGTTGGCCGTGCTCCAGTAAAAAGGACCTGCACATGCGTACCGAACAACCCCAAGTGATCTACCTCAAAGATTACCAGGCGCCCGATTACCTGATCGACGAGACGCACCTGACCTTCGAGCTGTTCGAGGACCACACCCTGGTGCATGCGCAACTGGTGATGCGCCGTAACCCGGCGCAGGGCGCCGGCCTGCCGCCCTTGCGCCTCGATGGCCAGCAGATCGAACTGCTGCGCGCCGCCCTGGACGACGAAGCGTTGCAGCCAGGGGATTACCAGCTGGCCGCCGACAGCCTGACCGTGCAGCCCAAGGCCGAGCGTTTCACCCTCGACACCAGCGTCAGGATCCACCCCGAGAGCAATACCGCGCTGGAAGGCCTGTACAAGTCGGGCAAGATGTTCTGCACCCAGTGCGAGGCCGAGGGCTTCCGCAAGATCACCTACTACCTCGACCGCCCCGATGTCATGAGCACCTTCACCACCACGGTGATTGCCGAGCAGCATCGCTACCCCGTGCTGCTGTCCAACGGCAACCCGGTGGGCAGCGGCCCGGCAGAAGATGGCCGCCACTGGGCCACCTGGGAAGACCCGTTCATGAAACCGGCCTACCTGTTCGCGCTGGTGGCAGGTGACCTGTGGTGCGTGGAAGACAGTTTCAGCCGCCAGTCGGGCCGCGACGTGACCCTGCGCATCTACGTGGAGCCGGAGAACATCGACAAGTGCGACCATGCCATGGTCAGCCTGAAGAAATCCATGCGCTGGGATGAAGAGGTGTACGGCCGCGAGTACGACCTGGACATCTTCATGATCGTCGCGGTGAACGACTTCAACATGGGCGCCATGGAAAACAAGGGCCTGAACATCTTCAACTCCAGCTGCGTGCTGGCCCGTGCCGAAACCGCCACGGATGCTGCGCACCAGCGGGTTGAAGGGGTGGTTGCCCACGAGTACTTCCACAACTGGTCGGGCAACCGTGTCACCTGCCGTGACTGGTTTCAGCTGTCGCTCAAGGAAGGCTTCACGGTGTTCCGCGATGCCGAGTTCAGTGCCGACATGAACTCGCGCACGGTCAAGCGTATCGAGGACGTAGCCTACCTGCGCACTCATCAGTTCGCCGAAGATGCAGGCCCCATGGCCCACCCGGTGCGCCCTGACAGCTTCATCGAGATCTCCAACTTCTACACCCTTACGGTGTACGAGAAGGGCGCGGAGGTGGTGCGCATGGTGCGTACCTTGCTGGGGGCAGATGGTTTCCGCAAGGGCAGTGACCTGTACTTCGAGCGTCACGATGGCCAGGCGGTGACCACCGACGACTTCATCAAGGCGATGGAGGACGCGAACGCGGTAGACCTGGCCCAGTTCAAGCGCTGGTACAGCCAGGCCGGTACGCCACGGGTGGAGGCCACTGACGCCTACGATGCCGCTGCACAGACGTACAGCCTGACCTTCCGCCAGAGCTGCCCGCAGACGCCTGACAAGGCCGAGAAGCTGCCGTTCGTGATCCCGGTCGAGCTGGGCCTGCTGGATGCCCAGGGTAACGACCTGCCCCTGCAACTGGCCGGGGAACCTGCGGCGGGCGTCACCACGCGGGTGTTGTCGGTAACCGAGGCCGAACAGACCTTCACCTTCCAGGGCGTGCAGGCCAAGCCGCTGCCGTCGTTGCTGCGAGGCTTCAGCGCGCCGGTCAAGCTCAGCTACCCCTACGATCGTAACCAGTTGATGTTCCTGATGCAGCACGACAGCGACGGTTTCAACCGCTGGGAGGCCGGCCAGCAGTTGTCGGTGCAGGTACTGCAGGAACTGATCGGCCAGCATCAGCGTGGTGAAGCCTTGACGCTGGACCCACGGCTGATCACTGCCTTGGGCACCGTGCTGGGCGACGCCTCGCTGGACCCGGCCATGGTGGCTGAAATGCTGTCGCTCCCCGGTGAGGCCTACCTGACCGAGATCAGTCAGGTGGCAGATGTGGACGCCATCCACGCCGCACGCGAATATGCGCGCCAGCAGATCGCCGAGCAGTTGTTCGATGCCCTATGGGCGCGCTACCAGGCTAACCGCGAGGTGTCCCGGAGCACGGCGTACGTCGCCTCTGCCGAGCATTTCGCCCGCCGCAGCCTGCAGAACATTGCCCTGTCGTACCTGATGCAGACTGGCCGGCCCGAGGTGCTGCAGGCTACGCTCGAGCAGTTCGAGCACTGTGACAACATGACGGAACGCCTGACGGCACTGGCAGTGCTGGTCAACTCACCGTTCGAGGCTGAGCGGGCCAAGGCGCTGGAAACGTTCGCCGAACACTTCAAGGACAACCCGCTGGTCATGGACCAGTGGTTCAGCGTGCAGGCAGGCAGCACCTTGCCAGGTGGCCTGGCACGCGTGAAAGCCCTGATGCAGCACCCGGCGTTCACGCTCAAGAACCCGAACAAGGTGCGCGCGCTGGTGGGGGCGTTTGCCGGGCAGAACCTGGTCAACTTCCATGCGGCCGACGGTTCCGGTTACCGCTTCCTGTCGGATCTGGTGATCGAGCTGAATGCGCTGAACCCGCAGATTGCTTCGCGCCAATTGGCACCGCTGACCCGCTGGCGCAAGTACGACGCCGCCCGCCAGGCGCTGATGAAGGCCGAGCTGCAGCGGATTCTCGCCTCTGGTGAGCTGTCCAGTGATGTGTATGAAGTGGTGAGCAAGAGCCTGGCCTGAACCGTGCCCCCGCCGCGCAAACCCTTTTATGCCAATCAGGGCATGACGGGGTTTGTGTGGGGGCAATTAACAAAACATAACGTCCCCCCCGTTGCATCCCCGCCACCACCCCTCCTACGATCCACGCAAACCCTTGCAGGCCTTGGCCCGAACTGCTGCACGGCGCCTGCAACGCACAGATCCACCCAACAATAACAACTACGGGGGCAGGGATGAGCTTGAAGCCGATTGCGGGTGCGCTGTTGATGATGCTGTGGGGGGCAGGCGCCGTCACTGCCGCCCCCGCCGAGGAATATTCCACCGAGTCGGCCCAGGCCACTCAGGGCCTGCTGATCGATGCCACGCACGCCGGCAAGCGCCTGGTGGTGGTCGGTGATCGGGGCCATATCCTGTTCTCGGACGACCAGGGCAACACCTGGACCCAGGCCCGCGTGCCGACCCGGCAATTGCTCACAGCCGTGTTTTTTCTCGATGACAAGCGGGGCTGGGCGGTAGGCCACGATGCGCAGATTCTTGCCAGTACCGATGGCGGCGCCACCTGGAGCAAGCAGTTCGAAGACCTGGCCCGCGAAGCCCCGCTGCTGGATGTCGCCTTTACCGATGCTCAGCACGGGTTCGCGGTGGGTGCCTACGGTGCATTCCTCGAAACCACCGATGGCGGCCAGCACTGGCAGGATGTGGCTGAGCGCCTCGACAACCCCGATCAGTTGCACCTGAACGCGATCACCCAGGTGCGCGAAGCCGGCCTGTTCATTGTCGGCGAGCAGGGCGGCATGTACCGCTCGGCAGACAACGGCCAGCGCTGGGCGAAGGTGCAGGGCCCTTACGAGGGGTCGCTGTTTGGCGTCATCGGTACGGCGCAACCCCGTACCCTGCTGGCGTTCGGCCTGCGCGGCAACCTGTTCCGCTCCACCGACTTCGGCGACACCTGGCAGCCCATCGAACTGAAAGCCGCCCGTGGCGAGCTGCAGTTCGGCCTGGCCAGCGCCACACTGCTGGATGACGGCACCGTGGTGCTGGTGGGCAATGGCGGCAGCGTGCTGCGCAGCACCGACGATGGCCAGCGCTTCACGGTCTACAACCGAGCCGACCGTATCGCCCTGTCTGGCGTCAGCGCTGCGGGGGAGGGCGGGCTGCTGCTGGTAGGGCAGGGTGGTGTGCACCTGGCCAATGCCGAAGGCGCCGACCGTGCTGCCCGCGAGGTGCGCCCATGACCAGCAAGGAGAGCCTGCCCATGCAGCCGCACCATCAGGACAAGGCCACACTGCTCGAGCGCCTGATCTTCAACAACCGGCCCGTGGTCATTACCCTGTGCGTGCTGGTCAGCATCCTGCTGTTCTGGCAGGCCACGCAGATCCGCCCTTCCACCAGTTTCGAAAAGATGATCCCGCTGCAGCACCCATTCATCGAGCAGATGATGGAGCACCGCAACGACCTGGCGAACCTGGGTAACACCGTGCGGATTTCCGTGGAGGCGGTCGAGGGTGACATCTTTGACAAGGCCTACATGGAGACCTTGCGGCAGATCCATGACGAAGTGTTCTACCTGCCGGGTGTCGACCGTGCCGGGCTCAAGTCTTTGTGGAGCCCCAGCGTGCGCTGGAGTGAGGTCACCGAAGAGGGCTTCTCCGGTGGCGAAGTGATCCCCAATACCTACGACGGCTCGCAGGCCAGCCTCGATACACTGCGCGACAACGTGCTGCGCTCCGGGCAGGTTGGGCGGCTGGTAGGCAACAACTTCAGGTCGAGTATCGTCGACGTGCCCTTGCTCGAAAGCTACCCGGACCCGCAGGACCCGGGCCGCCAGGTCAAGCTCGACTACCAGCAGTTCTCGCACCAGCTTGAAGAAAAGATCCGCGACAAGTTCCAGGCCCAGAACCCCAATGTGAAGATTCACATCGTCGGCTTCGCCAAGAAAGTCGGCGACCTGATCGATGGGTTGGTGATGGTGGTCATGTTCTTCGGTGTGGCGTTGGCGATCACCTGGGTACTGCTGTACTGGTTCACCTGGTGCATCCGCAGCACCATCGCCGTGCTTGTCACTACCTTGGTGGCGGTGGTCTGGCAGCTGGGCCTGATGCATGCAGTGGGTTTTGGCCTGGACCCTTATTCGATGCTGGTGCCGTTTCTGATCTTCGCCATCGGCATCTCTCACGGGGTGCAGAAAATCAACGGCATCGCCCTGCAGTCCAGCGACGCCGACAACGCCCTGACGGCGGCGCGGCGCACCTTCCGGCAGCTGTTCCTGCCCGGCATGATCGCCATTCTGGCCGATGCCGTGGGCTTCATCACCTTGCTGATCATCGATATCGGCGTCATCCGCGAGCTGGCCATTGGCGCGTCCATCGGGGTGGCGGTGATCGTGTTTACCAACCTGATCCTGCTGCCGGTAGCTATCTCCTACGTGGGTATCAGCAAGAAAGCCATCGAGCGCAGCAAACGGGACGCTACCCGTGAACACCCGTTCTGGCGGCTGTTGTCGAACTTCGCCAGCGCCAAGGTGGCGCCGGTGTCCGTGGGCCTGGCGCTGTTGGCCTTCGCCGGCGGGCTGTGGTACAGCCAGAACCTGAAAATCGGTGACCTCGACCAGGGCGCGCCAGAACTGCGCCCCGACTCGCGCTACAACCAGGACAACCACTTCATCATCAGCAACTATTCCACCAGTTCCGACGTGCTGGTGGTCATGGTCAAGACGCCGCCAGAGCACTGCTCGGTTCACTCGACCCTGGCGCCCATCGACGAATTGATGTGGACGATGGAAAACACCCCGGGTGTGCAATCGGCCATCTCCCTGGTGACCGTGTCCAAGCAGGTGATCAAGGGCATGAACGAGGGCAGCCTGAAATGGGAAACCCTCTCGCGCAACCCGGATGTGCTCAACAACTCCATTGCCCGTGCCGACGGGTTGTACAACGGCGACTGTTCGCTGGCGCCTGTGCTGGTGTTCCTCAACGACCACAAGGCCGAAACCCTGGAACGGGTCACCGCGGCCGCCAAGGCATTTGCAGAAAGCCACGACAAGGAGGGCCTGCAGTTCCTGCTGGCGGCGGGCAATGCCGGCATCGAGGCCGCGACCAACGAGGTGATCAAGTCGGCCGAGCTGACCATCCTGGTGCTGGTGTACATCTGCGTGGCCATCATGTGCCTGATCACGTTCCGTTCGTTTGCCGCCACCTTGTGCATCGTGTTGCCGCTGGTACTCACCTCGGTGCTGGGCAATGCGTTGATGGCGTACATGGGCATTGGCGTAAAAGTCGCCACCTTGCCGGTGGTGGCGCTGGGTGTAGGTATTGGCGTGGACTACGGCATCTACATCTACAGCCGCCTGGAGAGCTTCCTGCGGGCCGGCCTGCCGCTGCAGGAGGCGTACTACCAGACCCTGCGCTCCACCGGCAAGGCGGTGCTGTTCACCGGTTTGTGCCTGGCCATCGGTGTGTGTACCTGGATCTTCTCTGCCATCAAGTTCCAGGCAGACATGGGCCTGATGCTGACCTTCATGTTGCTGTGGAACATGTTTGGCGCCCTTTGGCTACTGCCCGCCCTGGCACGGTTCCTGATAAAACCGGAAAAAATGGCAGGCAAGGCCGGGGGGTCAATCTTCGCTCACTGACGTGCTGGATGGATTCAGGTCGCGCCTTCCTGTAGCCAACTGGCCGAACAGCGTGCCGGCCAGTTCATAGCCGGACGTTACGGTAGAGCATAACCCTTGAGGTTTCGTGCATGGCACGCGTGAGTTCAGTGAGGCGGCTGAACGCTTCTGGGTGTTGGCCGGCTACGTTGTCTAAGGGCGTTGGTGAGTAGAGGTCGTGAAGTGTCGGTGAGCTGCCGTCGTGCTGCATTTGCAGTAGAAACCGCTTGGTAACGCCTCCGATAACCGGGAAAGTACCCTCTTGAAGCACCAGAGGTACCACACGCTCGCCTTCGGGGGCAGGTTGCATCAAGTCCCGCCCCATGCCGTTGTTCATGTACGGTTTTCCAAGCATCCCCAGCACGGTGGGCAGCAAATCAACCAGGCCGGTGGCCTCGTCGACGTTTCCAGGCTCAATGAGGCCGGGCGCGTAGATGATCATCGGCACATTGTTGCTTTCAAGGCCAAGTTGCTCGAAGGCCGGTGCCATGTGCGGAATCTGGCTGATGCGCGTGTTGTGGTCCCCGAAAAATACAAAAATAGTGTTCTTCAAGAACCCTTGGTTTTCTGCCATCTCCAACAACTTGCCAATGTTGAAGTCCAGAAGACGAACCGCGTTGAACTGCGCTACGCTCCGTGAGCCTGCGTGTTGCACCACTTCAAGCGGAAGATCAAGTGGCTCGAAGCCATCGTTCTCTTTTGGGATCGTAAAAGGTCTGTGGTTCCCAGAGGTTTGCAGGAACGCGAAAAATGGCTGGTCGTCACGGTGCGCGCCAAGGATTGCTGTGCTTTCTTTGAAGAAGTTCAGGTCGGAAATCCCCCATACATCGATACGCGGAGACCGCCAGTCGGGCTCGTCATAGAGTTGAATGCCGTCCACGCTCTGTTGTACGACAGCATTGATGTTGGCCCAGCCTGCGTTACCACCGATCATGTAATATTTTTCGTAACCCTCCAGTGCGTTGAGCAGGCTGTGCTGCTTGGAGATGAGCGGGTTACGGGTTGCAGTCTGCTCCCTTGTCACATCAGGTACGCCGGTAATACTCGCCCACACGGTTTTTGCCGTGCCTGTCACGGGGACGTAGAAATGGCGAAAAAACAGACCTTGGCTGGCGATGCGGTCGAGGTTTGGCGTTGGGTTGAGCGGGTTGCCATAAGCACCCACCGCACTGGTGCCCAATGATTCAAGCATGACAAATACGACGTTGGGTGTTTTGTGGGTGGTAAAAACTGAGGGATGCGCTGAATGCTCGCGTTGATAGTTCAACGCGATGGGGTCAGGTTTCGTGACCCCAAGATAGTTTGCGATTGCTGGGTAATGGCGTCGTGCCTCTTCTTCATCGTATGAGACACGGTCAACCCGAAGGGTATCGTACAGAAATAGAACAGGGTTCAATCCCGTTGCAGCGATTTGAGCATTGCCCGTGTAAAACGCATCGCTCCAGCGTAGAGGCACCGGGTTTTTGATATTGAGGTTCTCCAAACGGCCCACCAACCCCAGGAGCGTGACACTAAAAACGATGGCGGTTCCAAACGCTATCGCCCCCTTGGAGATGGGGATTGAAGGTGAGCGGAGGGTGCGCCTTTCGACCCACTTGACGGCCGCCAGCGTGGCCATTATCGCGCACAGCCAGCCGAGGCAAATCCATACAACAGGGTACGTCTGCCACACCATCTCCGAAGCGGTCTTTGAGTCTTCGAAATAGCGTAATACGGTGGCATTGATCCGGACGCCAAGGTAGGCGTAATGACCAAAATCAATAATGTAAACCAGCAGTACCAGTGAAACGGCCAGCGCCAGGTAGACGTTGGACATTTTGATTGTGGTGCTGTTACTCACCAGGTTTATTTTTGGGGCCCACGCCAACAGGGCCAGTGGAGCAGTCACCAGCAACGCAAGCCGAAGATCAAATCGCAACCCGATGCCCGTGGTAAACAAGATATCGTTATGGCTCAGTATTTCCTGCAGGGGTACGCCAGAGAACCCCAGTAGGAACACCAGGCGCAGGGCAATGAAGAGCGTAAATAGAACCGCGGCTACACCGGCTAGATAACGGAGTCGCCTTGAGTGAGTCCAGTTCATCGAGGCGTCTCGGTAGATTCGGCGGTGGGCGTGTGAGTGGCAAGTGTTGGGGTGGCGATGAGCGTGCGGATACGGTGGACTGAAAAGCGTGCGAGTGAGCGTAAGCCGTACAGTAGCGCAAGCATTACCAGCGCTGGATCAATCAAATAGTTCCAGTAGTTCTCTGTCGTGTCCAAGTCCAGGCAGTAGACCAAGGCAGGGAACGTCAACACCGTGGCCCCAAACGTATTGCCCCTGTGGAGGAAATACAATGCAATTGCGCCCGTCGCCAGCATCAGCCCTGCAGGCTCGTAACCCCAACGATAGGGATCGAGGTAGCTCAGGCCGAGAGAAGCTGGGTAGAGCAGCATGGCCCCTGCGCCTACAACCCAGAGCAGGTGGCGATGATCGGCTGGAGCAATATCAATGAGCCCGAGCTTTTTCAGGCAATAAAAACAGACCATCACAACGAAGCTGACGGATACGTCATGCGTAAGGCTCCGCACGGCCTCGGTGAGTGTTAGTTCGCCCACTGGCACAAAGGTGAGCGTGACGGCCAGCGCCAGTTTACAACCTTGTAAATAAACGCCGGTGCCAAAGGGGGCGAGCACAAGAAATAGAAGGGCTGCCAGCGCCACGTGTGCTTGAATCAGGTCGATGATCATTTTTTGCCCTCCACCCAGGCGTCACTAAAGCTGACGTGCTTGATGAATGTGTCGTTCCAGGAATACACCAGGTGGTAGCGCCCTGATGTGTCGCGCGTGAAATACGGGTACTCATACTCGAATCGGCACTTTCCAGACTCACACATACGCTCGCTGACACGTGACAACATGGCGTGTTGGGTCTGGGGTGATGTTGAACCCCGCGCCGCCCAGGCCTCACCAATCTTTGTGTGGAAGGTGGCTTGGTCGATGGGATCACCCCAAGGGTCGGGGGACTCGTCAACGTGGGAAATGAGCGTCCAGTCACGCATTTCCCTATCGGTCTCATAAAGTGTGAGGCGGAAACGCCCATCCTCCAGGTCATTCATCGCTACCAGGAGCTTGCCATTGTCGCGGCCGACAGCCGCAAGTGAAGAGTTGGGATTACTTGGCTCAACGGGCTGGGGCTCGGTCCAATGGCGACCCGAGTCAGTGGTACGGCTTGCGAGAACACGGTGATATCGCTCCCCGGCGTAGCGGAGTAGAGCGACGGCTTCGCGGCCATTTTGAGCCACGATCGTTGGCTGGAGCGAATGCTTGCCCTTGCTGATGCGAAACTTGTCGACGACTTCGCCATTCGAGTTCAAGTACAGGTATTCAGCGAATTTACCCATGAACTCGTGATAGATCGGCAAGCCGATAGAGCCATCCGTATGAAATACCGGTGTACTCCGCACGAGGGTGCTCAGGTTGAAAAAGGGCGTGGTTACCAGTTGGCGAGGTGCAGTCCAGGTCGTGCCTAGATCGTCGGAGTACATGACGTTAACGGCGCTTCCGGCCCAACCCCCGACTGAAACGGAGACATAGAAAAGCCACAACCGATTGTTTGGTGAAAGCGCGATCACCGGGTTCCCGAGTTTACGAACATGCTTGCGAACGGCTGTTTGCGTACCTATCCGTGTGGCCAGTACCCGCTCCTGGCTCCACTCATCAGCGCGAGGGTCGAACTGGGAAGCACGGATTTGCACATCTGCTGCGCCTTCCCGGCTTCCTGCGAACCATGCCGCAATTGCCCCGCCGTTTGGCAGTGCAGTAATGGAGGCAGAGTGGACGAAGGCCGTCATGTCTGCCGAGGCGAAGCGGTGTTTCACGTCCGGGGCTGATTCGACATTGGTCGCGTGTGCGTTAATCACTGAGAAGTCAGCGACCTTGACAGTGGGTGCCTTGCTCAAAGCGAACCCAAAAACGGTGGCGACTACAGACAGGTAGACGGTTTTTTTTAGAAGGCTCATCGCGTGTATCTCACCGCTGGGGAACTGGCTCAGCCTTGACCAAGGCAAAGGTGATCGGGTGGAAATACAGCTCCACCCGTTTGCCCTCTGTGTCAAACCCGTAGATTTCGTAACAGTTGCCCTCAGTCACGCGAAATTTAGTGATGCGGTAGCCGCTCTGCTTGATTGATCGTCTAAAGTCGGACTCAGACTTCCAGGTGGATTTTTCGGCGGTAGCACACAAAGTGTCTGCCTGTGCGACCTGGGTAATGCCAAGAACTGCAGTAAATAGACACAGGTTACGCACGGTGAACCCCCCGTTATTGATTGAGGCGCGAGGCTAAAGAGGGGGAAGTGAAGGATATGTAAAAATTAATATGCGGTTACACACTTCACAACGCACTTCAATGCAGGGAAGTTGACCAGCGGCATCGTTTCTATGGAGGCAATGAAAAGGGTTACCCTGTGCGAATTTCAACGTGCCGCCGTAACGTCCGCAATGAGGCTTTTTTTTTCGGTCTTTTCACGAAATTTTCATAGATGTATCCATAACCTCTCTCGCTTCTTTGGGGAGTAGCCTGCTTTCGAGCTTTCGAAGGCGCCTTGGTCAACATTCTCGGCAATCGCCGTGGTCAAGGCATCCATCCGGACTGGTGAGACCAACGACAACCCTGCGTAGTGAGTCGGGCGCGCAGGGCCGATGTCGTTTGTCTTATGCCCGGCTGGAGTTTGCATTGAGCCCTCTCTCCCTCGTTTTCCTTGCCTTTGCCATGTCGACGGATGCTTTTGCAGCGGCGATCGGCAAAGGGTCCGTCCTCCAGAAACCTAAATTTTCAGAAGCACTTCGGACAGGCGTTATTTTTGGCGCAATCGAAGCTGTTACGCCTGTAGTGGGTTGGTTTCTGGGTCAAGCTGCCAGTGCCTATGTTGAGGCCTGGGACCACTGGATTGCGTTCGGGCTGTTGATCGCGTTGGGTCTACATATGGTTTATAACGGCGTGAAGCCGGAGGAGGCTGAAGTTGAGAAGCCGGTTCAGCATTCATTCTGGTTGTTGGCTGCGACGGCTTTGGCTACCAGTATTGATGCCCTTGCTGTGGGTATTGGCCTTGCCTTCGTTGACGTGAACATCCTGGTTGCGGCGGCTGCAATAGGCCTCGCGACCACCACCATGGTCACCATTGGCGTGATGTTAGGGCGAGCACTGGGTGCGGTTGTGGGCAAGCGCGCTGAAGTCATCGGCGGCGCTGTACTGATGCTGATCGGCGCGACGATCCTGTACGAGCATTTGACGGCGATCTAGCGCATGGCGAAACCCCCGAAACGCCAGAGCTGACCGTTGAGAAAACAGTAACGCCCTGGCGCTATAATCCAGACCCCTTTACCCCGGTGCCCCCCATGTCTGCTCTCGCAACCGTCTTGACCTCCTGTGACATGATTCTCATCGATGGGCTGCATGCCTTCGACTTCACCTGCGATGAAAACGGCCTGACCATCGAATGCATGGATGGCCGCCAGCTCCGTCGCTGGGTGTTCACCGCCGATCAGGTGGCCGCAGCCTCCCGTGAAGGGAACGACTGGTGCATCGCTGCTGCCGAAACTGAGCATCGGCTTACCTGCCTGGATGCATTTCGCGCACCGGATGAAGACGACCATGAACCGGACCTGGAAGACACTGCTGACCGCTAGCCTCATGCCCATGGTGCTCAACGCCCAGGCGGCTACGCTGCTGGTGGGCAGCTACACCGACAGCCCTAGCAAGGGCATCTACCGCTACGCATTCGATACCACCACCGGCAGGATTACCCCCGCGCCGCTGCAGGTGGTGGAGAGCGTCAGCCCGTCATGGCTGGTGCTCTCGGAAGACAACCGGCAACTGTTCGCGGTCAACGAAACCCCCAAAGGCCATGTGAGCAGTTTTGCCGTTGGCAGTGATGGCGCCATCACCTTCATCAACCAGGTTTCCAGCCTGGGTGACGAGCCCACCCACGCCAGCCTCAGCCAGGACCAGCGCTACCTGTTCGTGGGCAATTACTCGGTCAGCGCCGAAACCGGCGGCAGCCTGGTGGTGCTCCCTGTAGACAAGCACGGCAAGCTCGGGCCTGCGGTGCAGCAGGAGCGGCACGTGCCTAGTGGCGTCAACCCCGAACGCCAGGCCGGTGCCCATGTGCATGCCATGGTGCCATCACCGGATGGCCAGCATGTGTATGCCAGTGACCTGGGGGCAGACAAGGTGTTCATCTACCGCTACGACGGCGCCAGCCAGGGCCACCCCTTGTCCCCGGCCATTCCCCCGGCAGTTGCCTTGCCACCCGGCAGCGGCCCTCGTCATCTGGTATTCGATGCCAAGGGCAGCCATGCCTACCTGACGCTGGAGATGAGCGCCGAGGTGGTGGTGTTCGATGTGCAAAAAGGCGCGCTGGTGGAACGCCAGCGCCTGCCATTGACCGAGCGGCCTGAGGCAGCAGCCAAGGCCGCTGGCGGTTTGCACCTGTCAGCCGACGGTCGCTTCCTGTACGTCAGCAATCGCGGCACGGTGAACCAGATTGTGGTGTTTGCGGTGGGCAAGGAGGATGGCCGGCTGGCGCTGGTGCAGCGCCGCTCCGTAGAGGGTGACCACCCCCGTGAATTCACCCTGGACCCCAGCGGCAATTTCCTGCTGGTCGCCAACCAGAAAAGCAACGAGATCGTGGTGCTGCACCGCGACCCGCTCAGCGGCAAGCTGGGCGAGGCGGTGCAGACACTGCACCAGCCCGCGCCCTCGGACCTGAAGTTCATTCCCTAGCCGCTAGCCGCACACTTCTACGTCGCTGAGGCCATTGCCCTGGCGGCGAACCTGGATCTGCACCGGGATGCGCTCGTGCATTTCCTGCACATGGGAAATGACCGCCACCTTGCGGCCTTGGGCCTGCAGGCCATCGAGGGCATCCATGGCCAGTTGCAGGGACTCAGGGTCGAGGCTGCCAAAGCCTTCGTCGATGAACAGCGATTCGATACGCAAGGTGCTGGACGCCATCGACGCCAGCCCCAGGGCCAGGGCCAGCGACACCAGGAACGTTTCCCCACCTGACAACGAATGCACCGAGCGCAGCTCATCACCCATCTCGGTATCCAGCACCAGCAGGCCCAGCGCGCTGCCGCCACGCTTGAGCCGGTAGCGACGTGCCAACTGACGTAACTGGGCATTGGCATGGTGCAGCAGCAGGTCGAGGTTGTAGCCCTGGGCGATCTTGCGGAATACGTCGCCGGACGCCGAGCCGATCAGGCTGCTGAGCCGGGCCCAGCGTTGCCACTGCTGGCGGGCCTGCTCGATCTGCCCGGCCAGCGCCTGGTGGGCCTCTTGGCGGCGTTGGTCATCGGCCTGTTGCCCGCGCAGTTCGGCGCACTGCTGTTCGTGGCTGGCCAAACGCTGTTGCACGTCGCTCAAGGCCTGTTCAAGCGCCTCGGCAGAGCTGTCCACCGCCATCTGCGCGGCATGCTGTTGCAGGCGTTGTTGGCGTTCCTGCTGGAGCACACGGCCCTGCTCAACGGCCTTCTCAGAGGCCTGCAAACGGGTGCGCAAGGCATCGACTTGCCCATCGTCCATCCCCAGTAGCCGTTCCAGCCCGCTGTCGTCCAACTCGGGATGAGCACCGCGCCACTGCTCGACCTGCGTTTGCAACGCCTGGGTTTCCGCCTCGAGGGCCTGGTGCTGTTGGGTGTTGGCGCCGAGTTCGCTGGCCAGCTGCACGCCTTGGGTGCACAGGGCCTGCAGGCGCTGGGCGGTTTCGGCCTCCAGCGCCCGGGCGTGCTCCACCGCGGTTTCCATGTGCTGCTGCCAGGCTTCAGCGCTGGTGTGGGAGGCTAGCAATTCACTCAGCGATGCCTGGGCTTGCTGGCGCTGCGCATCCAGGCTGGCGAGTTTCTGCTGTTGCTGCTGCAGGCTCGCAATGCGCGTTTGCTGCTGGTCGTTCAGCTTGTCGAGTTCGGCCTGACGGGTGTGCAGGTCCTGCTGTTCGTCCTTGCGCCGTTCGACCTGCTCCAGGCGCTGGGCAATCTGCTGGTCGAGGGCGAGGAAGGCATTGGCGGGGTCTTCCTGCAGGGCTTTCACGGTGCTGGTAGGCAGCACGCTGGCCAGGTCGCTCAACCCTTGCTCCAGCTGCTGCTGGTCAGCGGCCAGTGCCTGGTGCTGCTCGGCCAGGTGGCGCTGTGCCTGCTGCTGGGCTTCTTGAGCGGCGTGTAGCTGCTGGGTCAGCTGCGCTGCATCCTTTTGCAGGGCGAGCAGGGCACGCTGGCGCTTTTCGTCGCGGTCAATCTCGTCGGTGAGGCGACGCAGTTGGCCGTCGAGCCAGGTGCTGCGGGCCTGATCGTCCTGGGGGGCGAGTGCGTGCCACAGGCTGTGAGACTGCACCTGCGCCTGCAGTGGCTGCAAGTGTTCGGTCAGCTGCTGTTGCTGCTGGTGCAGCTCCTTGAGCTGGGCGTTGATGACGCCCAGTTGGGTGCGCAGCTCTACCAGTTGGGCGCCAAGGGTATCGACCTGCTGCTGCGCGCTTTGCTGCTCTGCCTGGTCGTTAAGGTCCAGGCTCTGCAGCAACGCGTCGGGCTGGTGGAACGGGTGCTCGGCGCTGCCACACACGGGGCACGGCTCGCCCTCGTGCAACTGGCTGCGCAGCTCCTCGACGCTGGTGTTGCGGGCAAGGCGCTGGCGCTCCAGCAATTGGCGGGTCAGGGTAAGCGCCTGTTGCGCGGCGTCCAGTTCAGCCTTGGCCGCGGTGCCTTGGGCAATCAGTTGCTGGCGCTGCTGCATGGCCTGCTGCTGGCGCTGGCGGGTGGTGTCCAGTTGCTGGCGCAGCTCGTGCTCGCGGGCATGCAGGCGTGACAGCTCCTCGACCGCGCGGTGCTGCTTGCGGTTGTCCTGCAACATGCCGCTCAACAGGTCCACTTGTTCGGCCAGTGCGTGGGGTTCGGCATTGGCTTCGCGGAACAGCAGTTCGAAAGCATCACGCTTGGCCTGCCACTGGGCGGTGGCCTGGCTGGCCTGGGCCTGCAGCCCCGGCAGCTCTTCGCGGCCCTTGGCCAACCGGCCCCCTACCAGCATCACTTGCTTCAACTGTGGCAGGTAGGCTTGCCAGGCTTGTGCCAGCTCAGCCAGGTGCTGGCTGCTGGAAAGCGCGGTATCGATCTGCGCCAGACTCTGCTCGCTGCGCTGCTGGTTGGCCTGCAGTTGCTGAACCTGCGCCTGGCCCTGGGTGACTTCCTGGTCGGCCTGCAGCTGGGCGGCATGCTGCGCTGCCAGTTCTTGTTCAAGCCTTGCCACGGTGTCCTGGGCGGCAAAGGCCTGGCGCAAGTGCGGGGTGCTTTCGCTGTAATGGGCCTGGCTATCGACCAAGGCCTTGGCTGCTGCGGCGAGTGTTTGTTCGAGTGCAGCGGCATCACGCTGGAGTTGCGCATCCTGCTGCTGCTGCTGGTCGATTTTCGACGCCATCGACGCCACCTGTGCGCTCAAGGCCTGCCGGCGGATGAACGCATGGCGTTGCGGGGCCAGGTGTTGCAGGCGCTGCAGGTCCAGCCGGGCATCGGCCAGTTGCTGCCATTGCTGCTCGGCGGCCTGTAATGCGCTACTGGCTTCAGTCAACTGCGTTTGCAACTGCTGTTGCTCATGCAGCCAGGTGCGTTGCTGTTCCAGTTGCCGCTCGGCAGCTTGATCGGCCTTGAGCTGTTGCTGCGCCTGCTGCAGGTGTTGGTCGAGCGCTGCCCGTGCTTCGGCAGCCAGAGGCAGGAGGTGGCTGGCACGCTCCTTCAGCGCATTGTGGGCATCGCCGGCTTCGCGTGCCTTGCTGAATGCGCGTTGGCCCAGGCGAGTATAAATAGCCGTGTTGGTGAGCTTCTCCAGCAGTTCGCTGCGTTCACGGTCGTCGGCTTTGAGGAAGGCGCCGAATTCGCTTTGGGCCAGCATCACCGCCCGGGTGAACTGCTCGAAATTCAACCCCAGGCGTGCCTCTACCAGGGCCTTGTACTCATTCTTGGCGCTGGCCAGCACCTGCTCGCTGTCGAGGTCGTAGAAGCTCTGGCGGCTGAGTTGCAACTTGCCGTTGCCCTTGTCGCGGGCGCGGTTGGCTTCCCAGCGAGCGCGGTAGCGACGCCCGTCGATGCCGACGAAGTCCACCTCTGCAAAGCCGCTGCCGGTGCCCCGGCGCAGCAGGTTGCGCGGGTCGGAGGTGGGTATTTCACCGTCTGTATCGGGCACCTTGGCTTCACGGCCAATGTCATTCAGACGTGGCACCGTGCCGAACAACGCCAGGCACAGGGCATCGAGCAAGGTGCTCTTGCCGGCGCCGGTTGGCCCGGTTATAGCGAACAGGCCGGCGCTGGCCAAAGGTTCGCGCGTGAAGTCGATGTCCACGGGGCCTGCCAGCGAGGCGAGGTTCTTCAAACGAATGGCGAGAATTTTCATGGCTGTTCCTCTTCCTGCAGCACGTCTTGCAGCAACAGGGCGAAGTCGGCCAGCGCCTGCTCGTCGGCAGGCTGGCCGTAGGCCTGTTCCCAGGCGCGGCCAAACAGGTCGTGCGGGGTCATCTGGGCCAGTTCGACAAAGGCCTGTTCGTCGTCATCGGCCTGGTGGCGCCCGGCGTATTCGACGCCGATGCGGATCAGCCGCACAGCCTTGCCTTCAAGCGCGGCCTCTATCTGCTGGCGCAGGTCGGGTTGCGGCTCGTCCAGCACAACGCGTACTTCAAGCCAGGGCTTGCGGTTGGGGTCATCCAGCAGGTCGATCACCGGCAGGTCGGCCAACTGCGCCAGCACCTCGCCCAGCGGCGCCGGGCCCAGGCGTTGCAAGGCCACGGCACGTGGCACCGGGCGCGGCTCTACACTGACCAGCGCGGCACCGTCCAGCTCCACTTCCAGCACCTGATGGGGGTAGTTGACCTCGGCAAACGACAAGGGGATGGGCGAGCCGCTGTAGCGGATGCGGTCTTCGCGGTTGACCTTTTGTGGTTTGTGCAGATGGCCCAGCGCCACGTAGCTGATCGCTTTGTCGAACAGCCTGGCTGGCAGTGCTTCGGCATTGCCGATGATCAGGCTGCGTTCGGAGTCTTCCGACACCGCGCCGCCGGCCATGTGCGCATGGCTGATGGCGATGAGCGCCTGATCCTTGCGGCGCCTGGCCTGGGCTGCGGCGATCAGTTGCTGGTGCACCTGGGTGATGCCCTGCAGGTAATCGTCGCCCAACTGCAGGCCGGTGACTTCGGCCGGGCGCAGGAAGGGCAGGGCCAGGCACCATGCCGTGACCTTGCCACGGCTGTTGGTCAACGGGATGAGTAGCCGCTCGGCATCCAGCTGGCCTTCATCCAGCCAGTGCACGCGGCCCAGGGCGTGGGTACGCAGGCGGCGCATCAGCGCCGCAGGCAGCTCGATGCGCGAGCCGGAATCGTGGTTGCCGGCGATCATCACGATGTCCAGTTTGGGCTGTTGCTCGTGGGCGTTGACGATGAAGTCGTACAGCCGCTCCTGGGCTTTGACCGGCGGGTTGACGGTGTCGAAGATATCGCCGGCAATCAGCAGCGCGTCGGGCTGACGCAGTTGGAGTTGGCCGAGCAGCCAGTCAAGGAAGCAGGCGTGTTCGAAGTCGCGTTCCTGGCCGTGCAGGCTTTGGCCCAGGTGCCAGTCGGAGGTGTGAAACAGACGCATGGATGACCTGTTGGTGTCGAGTCGAGCAAGCGTTGGGGGCTTGGCTTTGGGAGTGGGGTGTATGGTAACCCATCGCGAGCTACCGACTGCCATGCCAGGTGCCCCGTGGCAGAGCGTGGGGCGTTATTTGGGGTAGAGGGGCGGGAGGCTGCCGGTGTCGGTTGTTGGCAACAACACGTGTTCGGCTGGCGGTATGGTGCCGATGGCGCGCCACAAGTCTTCACCCTGCCAATGCTGGCCGCTTTCGCTGTACAACGCGCCATTCAGGCCATCCAGCGCGTCCGACAGGGGCACGAAGCGCGCGGCCATCTCGGCCAGGGTTTCTGGCTGTTGGCGGGCCCATGCATCCAGGGCCTGGCGGGTGGCCTGGGGGTCGTTGGCAAGGCACGCGCGCTTGAGGTCGTCCAGCAAGGTACGCGGGCTGGGGCCTGCCTGCGCGGTGCGCAGCACGGCGGGCTGCGACCGGGCGCGCCACCACAGGGTGAAGCCCAGCAGGGTGGTGAGGGCGAACACCATCGTTGCCAGTTGCCAGGGCCACGACGGGTTGCTGGCGCTGCGGTTGTCGCCAACCGGCGTTTCGGCGGTAAGTGCCGGGTTGTCCAGCACGGTGATCGCCCGCGCCGGCAGGCTGCTGTGCTCCAGGTGATCCTCGCGGGTATTCCACCAGGTGACTTCCAGTGCTGGCAGGGCCAGCGCGCCGCTGTGGGTGGGGACCAACGCTTCGCGCTCCTCCCGGGTGGCCGTCATGCCGCGCTCGCTGACTTCGTTGCGCAGCAGGGGCTGGTCGGGGTAGCGCCGCAGGCCAGGGGCTTCGGTAGCCGGCAGGGGCGGCAGTTGGGTGCTGGACAACCCTTCGGCGCGCAGCGTCACGTTGCGGGTCAGCGAGTCGCCAATCTGCACCTGCTGGTTGCCGGGGTCCGGGCTCCAGCGCTCTTCCAGGCTCAGGCCGCGCGCCGGCAGCCAGGGCTTGTCAGCAGGCCAGCCGGGCGGGATGGCCCGCACATTCAGGCGCAGAGGCAGCGAACTGACCTGCACCTGGCGGCCAGGGCGCGCACCGGTGGTAGGCTGCGCCTCGTCGTTGCTGGCCGCTGCAGTGGCGGTGAAGGTCAGTGACGGGATAGCCAGGGTACCGCTTTGCTGGGCGTACACGGCGTAGCGCGTTTCGATCACACCGTGCCTGACGCCGTTGATTTCCTTCTCGTAGGTGCGCGACTCACCCAGCGGTTCCACCTTGGCGTTGTCCAGTTGCAGCGGGCTGAGGCTGCTGTCGTCGTACAGGGCTACGGAGTGGTAGATGCGCAGCGTCAGTACCGCTTGGGCCTGCACGTACACCTCGGGGGTGTCGAGCGTGGCCTCGATGAACACCTGGGCGTTGTCCTGGCGGCTGGCATCGGCTTGCAGCACCTGCAGGTCGATGGGTTGGCTGTACGACTGGCCCAGCTGCAGAGCCGGGATGCGCAGGCTGCCGCTGCGCCGCGGCAGCAGCGTGATGATCCAGCGGGTGCTGGCACGGGTTTCACCGTCCAGGCTGTGCAGGCTGTTGAGCTGGCGGGTGCTGCGCACGTCGAAGTCGCCCTCAAGGGCACGCAGGTCCGGTTTGCCGAACTCGGTCACATCCTGGCTTTCCAGCGTCAGCTCAAGGCTTTCGCCGGCCTCCAGGCGGGTGCGGTCGACGCTGGCGGTCAGCGAGGGTTCGGCATGGGCCAGCACGGCCCACAGCAGACTGAGGAGAAAGACGCCGTAGCGACTCATTGTGTTGGGGTTTCCTGATGCAATTGCTGTTCATACCAGAATTTGCGCCGCAGCAGCTGCGCCGGGTTGTCCGGGATTTCCCGCAGCCATTGTTCCAGCGCCTGACGCTGCTCGGCGTCCAGTGCATTGGATGCCGGGCGCTGTGGGGGCTGGACGACGCTGTCATCGTCGCCGGCCTGGTTGCCCGGGCTGGCCTGGCTATTGTCGCTGCTGTCCCCGCTGTTGTCTGCGCCTGCCTGTGGGTCGTTGCCGGGTGTGCCTTCGGCCTGGCTGCTGGCCGAGCTGCTGTTGCCGTCGGTTTCCCGGCCGGGCGTGCCTTGGGCCTCGCCGCTGGCGGGCTGTTCTTCGGCCTTGCCCTGGCGCTGTTGCAGCATTTGCTCGACCAGCGCCTGGTTAGCCAGCGCTGCCTGCAAGTCTGGCTGGCGGTCCAGTGCCTGTTCATAGGCATCCAGGGCGGCTTCCAGTTCACCGCTGCGTGCCAAGGCGTTGCCGCGGTTGTAGTGGTCGGCAGCTGTATCCCCCTGGGAAAATGCCTCGGCGGCCCCTGCATAGTCACCGGCCTGGTACAGCGCCATGCCGCGCCATTGCGGGTTCTGGAAGTGGCGTGCGGCGCTGGCCGGGCGGTTTTGCTCAAGCAGGTGCTGGCCTTGCTGGTCGGGCCGCAGCCACAGGTCGGTGAACTCGAAGGCGTGGCTGGGCTGAGGCACGGCCAGCAACAACGGCAGGCAGAACAACCAGCCGCGCCGCCCGGCGCAGGCCGCCAGCAGCAGCAGGGGGATCAGCAACCAGTAACCCTGGTCGGCCCAGCTGTCCAACTGCAACGTCTGCCCCTCGTTGCGTGCCGTACGCGGGTTGTCGAACAGCCCCAGGCCACGCAGGTCGAGGTCGTCGATACGGGCGTGCCGGTAGCGCCCGCCGGTACCGCTGATAAAACCCTTGAGGGCGGCGTTGTCCAGCCGGGGCAGCAGAATGCCCCCCTGATCGTCCTTGAGATACTCACCGTTGGCCTGCCGCACGGGCGCGCCGTCGCGGCTGCCAATCCCCAGCATCAGCAGGCTTGGCCCCTGGCGGCCCAGCGCCTGGCTGATACCTTGGCGCTCTGCCGCGCTGAGCGACGAACCGACCAACAGCAGCCGCCCCTGGCCCAGGCCGCTCTGGGCCAATAATGCCAGGCCTTTCTGCACGGCCAGGTCAGCGCGTTGGCCGGGCTTGGGCATGATCGAGGGGTCGATGGCCTCAAGCAGGTTGCGGGTGGTCGCCAGGTCGTCGGACAGCGGCACCAGGGTGTGCGCAGAACCTGCATAGACCACCAGCGCAGTCTGGCTGTCGCGGCGGTGCTCAAGCAGGTCGAGCACCTTGCGCCGAGCCTGCTCCAGGCGGTTGGGCGGGCTGTCCTCGGCGAGCATTTGCGGGGTGAGTTCCAGCAGAATCACCAACGGGTCGGCGGGGCGCTGGCGGCTCTCTTCCACGCGTTGCCAGCTGGGGCCCAGCAGGGCCAGCACCGCCAGTGTCCAGGCCAGGCCCAGGGCCACCCATGGCAGCTTGCTGGTGCTGCCACTGCCGCCCCCCAGCAGCACACCATGGAACGCCGCTGGCAGGATCATCTGCCAGCGCCCGGCGCGCTTGCGCCGGTGCCAGAGCTTGAACAGCAGCCAGGCCAGCACAGGCACGGTCAACAGCCACAGGGGGCGCAACCATTGCGGCCAGAGTTCGATCATCGCGGTTTCCTCAGGCGCAGGCGCTTGAGGCGCTGGCGCCATTCGGGGTGCGGCTGCAGGAAGCGCGGCTTGCGTAACTGGCGTTGCAACAGGTTGTCGGGCCATTGCACTGCCACCACCAGCAGCACGCTCAGTAGCAGCGCCAACGCCAGTGGCCAGGCATACAAGGCCTTGGCCGTACGCGCCTGGGTGGGCTGCTGGGCCACCGGTTCCAACCGGTCAAGGGTATCGCCGATGGCGCTCAGCTCGGCGCCATCGTGGGCGCGGAAATACGCGCCGTGGGTAATCTCGGCGATTTCCCGCAGCGAGGCTTCATCCAAGTCCAGGCTTGGGTTGAGGCCGAGCAGGCCAGGCGTGCCGGTGGCGTCCGGGTTGGCACCGATACCGATGGTGTAAATACGCACGGCCTCCTGCGCTGCCAGCCGGGCAGCAGTGAGCGGGTGGATCTGCCCGCCGTTGTTGGCACCGTCGGTGATCAGCACCAGCACCCGGCTTTGCGCGGGGCGCTGGCGCAGGCGCTTGACCGCCAGGCCAATGGCGTCGCCCAGCGCGGTGTTCTTGCCGGCGATGCCGATTTGCGCTTCGTCAAGAAAGGTGCGTACGGTGCGACGGTCGAAGGTAAGCGGGGCTTGCAGGTACGCCTGGCTGCCAAACAAAATCAGGCCAACCCGATCGCCCCGGCGGTCCTGCAAGAAGTCGCCCATCAGTGCCTTCACCAGGTCCAGCCGGCTGATATCGTCGTTTTTCCACTGCATGTCGGGGAAGTCCATCGACCCCGACACGTCCACCGCTACTAGCAAGTCGCGACCGCTGGCCGCCACTGGCACGGGTTCGCCCAGCCATTGTGGGCGTGCGGCCGCCAGCAGCAACAGCGACCAGATGATGATGAAGGGTGCCTGGTGGCGCCAGGTGGGCAGGTTCAGCCGCGCCCGGCGCCCGGCCAGGCCTTCCAGCTCGCGCAGGAAGCCCACCTTCAGCACCGGCTCGCCGCTGTCGGCAGCCGGCAGCAGCAACCGCGCCAGCCAAGGCAGCGGCAACAACACGAAGACCCACGGCCAGGCCAGCTCAAACATGTTTGCGGATCCAGGTTTCGACGGCCTGGCTGAGCCCGACGATTGCCTTGTCGTCGAGCCGACACTCAGGCTTGTAGGCGCCTTCTACCAGCACCATCCAGCGCGTCAGGCCAGCCGCTGGGCAGCGGTTGTCGAGAAACGCCAGCCATTGCCGGCCATTGAGCGTATGACTGTTGGCGAAGGGGTAGTGGCTGCGGCACAAGCGCTTGAGCAATGCATTGAGCTGCTGCAGCCAGGCACCGGCCGGGGCGTTGTCGTAGGGGCGCGCCAGGCGGGCCAGCTCGTCGAGGGCGGCAACACGGGCCGGGTCCAAGGGTTGCTCGGCACGCACCACGCGGCGCTTGCGCGGCCGCCAGTGGCGCACCCGCCACAGGCCCCAGCCTGTCAGTGGCAGCAACGCCAGCAACACCCACCAGCCCGGTGCCGGTGGCCACAGGCTTACAGCGGCCGGTGCGATCAGTGGCTGCAACTGGTCCAGGGGGTTCACGGGTTGCTCCCCCCGCGCTGGGCGCTCAGGTATTCACGCAGTTGTTCGATCATCTCGCTCTGGGTGCTCAGCGGCATCAGCAGCACCCGCAGCTTCTGCGCCATCAGCTCCCAGCGTTCGACACGGGCCTCTGCCTGCTGTCGGTAGGCCAGGCGCAGGCCATCGTCCAGGGTGTCGAGCTCCAGTTGCGCGCCACGCTGGGCAAAGCGCAGCAGGCCAGCGGCCGGCAGGGCATGGTCGAGCGGGTCTGACACCGGCATCAGCAGCAGGTCGCAATGCCGCGACAGCATGGCCAGGTGCTGCTCGCACTGAGGGGTCAGCGAGCGCTCGTCACAGATCACGATGGCCAGGCTGCCGGGGCGCAGCACCTCGCGCGCACGGCGCAGGGCCAGGCCCATGCTGTCGGGCTGGGCAACGCCTTCGGTGTGCAGCGACTGGTTGACCTTGGCCAGCCGGTTGAGCAGTTGCAGCAGGCTCTGCTTGCTGCGCCTGGGCTTGACTTCGTGCGGGTCGTTGTCGCCGAACACCAGGCCGCCGATCCGGTCGTTGTGGCCCAGGGCCGCCCAGCCGAACAGTGCCGCCGCCTGAGCCGCCAGCACCGACTTGAACATCAGCCCCGAGCCAAAGAACAACCGTTGGCTTTGCTCGACCAGAATGAAGATGGGCCGCTCGCGCTCCTCATGGAACAGTTTGGTATGCGGTTCCTGGGTACGTGCGGTAACCCGCCAGTCGATGTTGCGCACGTCGTCGCCAGCCTGGTAGACCCGCACCTGGTCGAAGTCCACGCCGCGCCCACGCAGCTTGGAGTGGTGCAGGCCCACCAGCGGGCTGCGTTGGCCTGGCTTGGAGAACAGCTGGATCTCGCGCACACGGTGGCGCATGTCGATCAGCTCGGCAAGGCCGATGCGGATGCCGGGTTCGGCCAGCTGGGAGGGCGGCATGGGTCAGGCGACGGCGACGACGTCGAGGATGCGCTGGACCACCCGGTCCTGGTCGATCCCCGCTGCCTCGGCCTCGAACGAGAGGATGATGCGGTGGCGCAGCACATCGAACAGCACCGCCTGGATGTCCTCGGGGCTGACAAAGTCACGCCCGGCCAGCCAGGCGTGGGCACGGGCGCAGCGGTCCAGGGAGATGGAGCCACGCGGGCTGGCCCCGTAGGCAATCCAGTCGGCCAGCTCGGTGTCGAACTTGGCCGGGGTGCGGGTGGCCATCACCAGCTGCACCAGGTATTCCTCCACCGCATCAGCCATGTACAGGCCCAGGATTTCCTTGCGTGCGGCAAAAATGGCCTGCTGGCTGACCCGGCGCTCGGGCTTGGTTTCGCCGCCCAGGGCTTCGCCGCGGGCCTGCGCCAGAATACGGCGCTCTACAGCAGCGTCGGGAAAGCCGATCTTGACGTGCATCAGAAACCGGTCGAGCTGGGCTTCGGGCAGCGGGTAGGTGCCTTCCTGCTCGATCGGGTTCTGCGTGGCCATCACCAGGAACAGCGGCGACAAGTCGTAGGTGCTGCGGCCCACGCTGACCTGGCGTTCGGCCATGGCCTCGAGCAGGGCGGACTGCACCTTGGCCGGCGCCCGGTTGATTTCGTCGGCCAGCACCAGGTTGTGGAAGATTGGCCCCTGCTGGAACACGAAGCTGCCGGTTTCGGGGCGATAGATCTCCGTACCGGTGATGTCGGCCGGCAGCAGGTCAGGGGTGAACTGGATGCGATGAAACTGCGCTTCGATGCCCTCTGCCAGTTCCTTGATGGCCTTGGTCTTGGCCAGGCCCGGCGCGCCCTCTACCAGCATGTGGCCATCGGCGAGCAGGACGATCAGCAGCCGCTCGACCAGCTTTTCCTGGCCCAGGATCTGGGTGGAGAGAAAGGTGCGCAGCGCGATCAGCGCTTCACGGTGTTCCATCGATGGCGGTTCCTGGTAGGGGGCCACGGGCTGCTGATAGCAGCAGCCCTGGCAAGGGCTGATACTTTAATCCATCCGGGGGGGCGGCGACCAATGGCGGCTTGGAAATTTATCTGCGGCCGTGCGCCGGCAACTGCAGAAATGTCCGGCCCAGGGTGGTGCATCGGCTGATAGCGGGGCGGTGCGGGGCGGCGCTTGCTTGTGCTTTTCAGGCGAGCAGGAGCGACCATGATGAAAGCCGATAGCCCCACCTTTGAATCAACCAGCCCAGTCACGCTGCGCTTTGGCGTGTTTTTCGACGGTACGGGTAACAACCAGCACAACGTGCTGGCGCCACCACCCAAGGGCGGGAAAGGCGCGAGCTACGAGAGCGCCCTGACCAATGTGGCCCTGTTGCATGCGCTCTACCCGGTGCATTCGTTGCGGGGCGAGCCATTGCAAGTGTGCTTCAAACGTTACGTGGCCGGTATCGGCACCCAGGCCGGGGAGGCGGACGATGCGTATTCGTCGGCGACCGGCCGCGGCCGTAGCGGGGTGCAGGCGCGGGTGGAGGATACCTTGGCCGACATCGCCCGGGCGTTGGCGCAGTGGCGGCAGCAGCACCCGCACGCCAGTGTGCAGTGCGTGGCGTTCGACCTGTTTGGTTTCAGCCGTGGCGCCGCAGCGGCGCGGCACCTGGCCAACCTGCTGCACGATCGCGGTGCGGTACCGCTGAACTGCGCTGTGAATGTGAATTTCGTCGGCCTGTTCGACACGGTGGCGGCCATCATCGCACCGCTACAAGGCGGTTTCGACCCGGCTGACGAACGCCTGGGTGGCCTGCGCCTGGGCCTGAGTGCCGGCATTGCCCGGCAGGTGGTGCAGTTGGTGGCTGCCGATGAGCAGCGGCACAACTTCCCGTTGGTACTCAGTGGCCACGACATCCGGTTGCCGGGCGTGCATTCGAACATCGGCGGGGGCTACCCGGACACGATCCATGAGCAGGTATTGCTGTGCAAACCCGAGTCACAGCGTGTGCCGTTGGCCGCGCGTGTCGAGAACACGGGTGCCTACGCCAGAGTGGCCGCCTTGCAGGGTGGCTTGGCTGGCAAACTGGGCGATCCGGCCCCGGAACTGGTGACCTGGGAGCACCCCATCCCCGGCGGCGCGCGGGGCGAGGAACAGAAACAGGTCTATGTGGCGCTGAGCCGGGCACGAGACGTGGCGGGGCATCTGTCGCGGGTGTACCTGAGCATCATGCATGCATTGGCGCTGCGGGCCGGCGTACCCCTCGCGCCGCTGGGCAATGACCCGCATCACCAGGTGCCTGAAGACTTGCATGCCATAAGTCGCAAACTGCATGCTTACGCGTTGGGCGAGCAGAAGCAGCTGGGGCTGGACGCCGCCGAAGCCCGCCTGCTGCAAGCCCGCTACGTGCATACATCGGCGCACTGGAATGCCCTCAAAGGGCTGCGCAGCAGTGCACTCGACGCGTTGTTCATCAACCGGCCCGCGGCGGCGGGCCGGGTAATACTTGCCAACCCGGTCTAGCGGCTGTTCGGGGCGCGGCTGAGCGCCGGGGTTGGCGCCACCTATCGATCACGTTGATGAATACTATCGACTGGCGTGCCTCCGGCTCTGCCCCCCAGCCCTTTACAATCACCCCCCTGATGTCACCCGCCTTGCGCCTGTTCCAGGCGCCCTGTAATGGAATTTTGCCCAATGCCAAGCGCCAGCCCGGCCCCTCGCGGTCTGCCCGAGCACAATCAACAGAGCCTGACCCAACAGTGGTTGGCGATTCTTTCGGTCGCCGTCGGCGCATTCGCCCTGGTGACCAGTGAATTCCTGCCGGTGGGGGTACTCAACGATGTGGCCAACGACCTGGGCATCAGTGCCGGCCTTGCCGGGCTGATGGTGACCTTGCCCGGTATCATGGGAGCCCTGGCGGCACCGGCCATTTCCGTAGGGGTCGGCGGGCTGGATCGTCGTTACCTGCTGATCGGCCTGACGCTGGTGATGATCCTGGCTAACGCGATAGTGGCCTTCGCCGGCAACTTCCACCTGTTGCTGCTTGGCCGCGTGCTGCTGGGCGTGAGCATCGGCGGCTTCTGGGCAACCGCCATCGCGCTGAGCGGCCGCCTGGCACCTGATGGCATGGGCGTGGCCAAGGCCAACTCGATCATCATGGCCGGTGTCACGCTGGCCACGGTGGTGGGCGTACCGGTAGGTACCTGGCTGAGTGGCTTGATGGGCTGGCGCATGACCTTTCTGGTAACCGCACTGGTCGGGGTGCCGGTGCTGTTGGCCCAGGTGTTCCTGCTGCCACGGTTGATGCCGGAGCAGGCCATCCGCGTGCGTGACTTGCCCGCGCTGTTCATCAACCCGCAGGCGCGTGTCGGCCTTATTGCGGTGCTGCTGATAGGCATGGCGCACTTTGCCGCCTACACCTACGTCGCGCCGTTCTTCAAGCAAAGTGCGGGTTTCGACGGGCCCACGATCGGTTCACTGTTGCTGCTCTACGGGGTGGCCGGCTTCATGGGCAATATCTTTGCAGGGTTCGCTGCCAACCGAAGCGTGCGCCACAGCCTGTTGCTGGTAGCGCTGCTGATTGCGCTGAGCACCGCGTTGTTCCCGCACTTCGCCACCGGCATGAGCGGTGCGGCGATGCTGATTGCCCTGTGGGGCTTCGCCTTCGGCGCGTTCCCCGCGTGCGCCAACATCTGGATGTTCGTGGTCGCGCCCAAGGATGTGGAGCGGGGCATGCCGCTGTTCGTGGCCATGTTCCAGGTGATTATCGCGGTGGGGTCGTTCTTTGGCGGCCAGGTGGTCGACCACCTGGGCACCGGTGTATTGCTGAGCATGGCCACTGCCCTTGCAGGGTGCGGCTTTGTGACCGTGCTGGTATTGGGGCGTGGTGTCAGCAATGAGTTGGCTGGGCAGCCTGGCTGATCGAAGTGGCAGCCCCATCCAACTGAACGTTGCGCAATGCTGCCCGGTCGCATCTTTACACCACTCGATAAGGATGTGCGTCATGAAAGCGATCAAGCAATTGTTCACTGGCCTTGCCCTGATTGGCACCCTGGGCGCCGCTTCGGCCTGGGCTGATCAGCCTGGCGCTGACTGGAAAGTGAACAAAGACCAGGCCGAGGCGGCCCTGAAAGGTGCTGGCTACACCCAGATCACCAAGATCGAGGCAGACGATGGTCACTGGGAAGGTGAGGGCATCAAGGCCGATGGCAAGCAGTATGAGTTCAAGGTCGACCCTCGCGATGGGCGCATCGTCAAGGATGAGTTGGACGACTGATCAGGTGCCAGGCCCGCGCAGTCGTGCGGGCCTGGTGCGTTCGATCAGCGGCGCAGCAGGCGCGACACCACCAGGGTGATGGCTGCGGTAATTGCCAGTGCGGCAATGGGTTTTTCCTTGACGAAGGTCGACACGCAATCCACGGCATCGCCGTAGCTCTTGGTCACCTGGCCTGCCGCCTGGCGGCCTTCGCCTTCGGCTTCCAGTGCCGGGTCATCTACCAGCCGGCCCACAGCGCTCTGTGCCTTGCCTGCAAGATTCTCTGCTACACCTTCGATCTGTTCGCGCTTCATGGTTTGGTCATCCTTTCTCTGAACGGCATGGGTTAACAGCACAAGGTTAGGGCGCCCAGGGTGTGGAATGGTTCAAACTCAGCGTAATCGGTGCAGCCTTGGCCATCTCGCCGTCAGCGTGCCTTGTCTTCCAGCAGGCGCGCTCCGCTGCCTTGCTGGCCCAGTACGTCCTGCGGGTTACGCAGCGGGCATTCATCGAGTGACAGGCAGCCGCAGCCTATGCAGTTGTCGAGGTTGTCGCGCAAGGCCTCGAGCATGCGAATGCGGCTGTTCAGGTCTTCGCGCCAGGCGCTGGACATTTCGCTCCACTGGGCGGCCGTGAGCTTGCTGTTGGGCGGATAGCGCCCCAGGGCGCGCTTGATTTCTTCCAGGGCGATGCCGGTACGTTGGGCCACCTTGATGATTGCCAGCGTGCGCAGCACCAGGGACGGGTAGCGGCGCTGGTTGCCAGCCGTGCGGGTGCTGGCGATCAAGCCTTTGCTTTCGTAGAAGTGCAACGCCGATACGGCCACGCCGCTGCGCCTGGCCACTTCGCCCACCGTCAGCATCCGGGTTTTATCCGCTGCCATGCGTCTTTTCTCCAGAGTCAGGGGGCAGGTGAGGGGGAGCGGTCCCGGCGCATCTGCGTCACCAGGCTAAAACGGTCGGCAGGGTGGACCGTTTCGGAAACTGCCATCAAATCACCGTTTTCTTCACGGTAGTGGCGGATGATCTCAAGCCCGGGCGCCCCAACCTCGGCTTTCAGGGCACGGGCCACCTCGGCGCTGAGCACCACAGCCCGTACCTGCTGGTCCACCACCGCGATCACCCGGCCATAGTGCTGCTCGATGAGCCCTGCAATCAGCTGATCGGGGTTTGCCTGAGCCTTCTCGATGACCTGTTCGTAGTCCCGTTGCGCGTACACATCCGTCCAGCACAGCGGCGCGGCGTTCTGCTGGTGGTCTACACGGATGCTGGACACACAGAAGTAATGCTCGCCCGGCACCAGGCCCAGCCGGGCCGCCTCGCTCAGGTCCGCCACAAAGTGACGCACGTTCTGGATTTCCCGCTGCTGGGTCTCGGCAAGGTGGGCGAGGTCGGCAATGCTGGCCAGCGAGTGGGAGTAACCACCACGCGGGCTGCTGGCCTCGACCCGGGTACCCACGCGCTTGCGCCGCGACACCATGCCCTGGCCCAGCAACTGGTCAATCGCCGCCCGCACCGTGTGGCGGCTCACGCTGTACAGCTCGCACAGCTCGAACTCGGTGGGCAGCAAGCCGCCCACCGGGTAGCGGCCGCTGGCAATGGCCTCCATCAAATCCTTGGCCACGATGGCATAGCGCGCCTTGTTCATACCTTTGGTCTGTCTCGCAAATTTCGTTGGTTGACAGTGTAACAGCGACGAGGCAAGAATTATGTACGTACATTAAATATATGTACGGTCAAAAAATAACATTTCAGGATTCCAGCCCATGTCCACCACTGTTTTCGACTCCACCCTGTTCCGCGACATGTTCGGCACTGCCGAAATGCGTGCCGTGTTCTCAGACAAATCGCTGATCGAGCGGTACATCGAAGTGGAGGTAGCCCTGGCCAAGGCCCAAGCGCGCTGCGGTGTGGTGCCTGCCGAAGCGGCCGCCCAGATCGCCCGGCTGTCGCGCTACGAAGACCTGGACCTGGCGCTGATGCAGCATGAAACGGAGATTGTCGGCTACCCGATCCTGCCGTTGGTGGAGCAGCTGTCCAAGCTGTGTGGCGAGGCTGGCCGCTACGTGCACTGGGGCGCCACCACGCAGGACATCATGGACACTGCCGTGGTGCTGCAAGTACGCGCTGCACTGGCCATCGTCGGCCGGGATATCCAGGCCGTGCGCGGCCTGCTGGCGGAGCTGGCGCAGCGTTACCGTGACACGCCGATGGCCGGCCGCACGCACCTGCAGCACGCGCTGCCCATCACCTTTGGCTACAAGTGTGCCGTGTGGCTGAGCATGTTTGACCGCCATGCCGAGCGCCTGGTGCAACTGCGCCCACGGGTAGAAGTGGGACAGTTCGCCGGTGCCGCCGGTACCCTGGCTTCGCTGGGTGACAAAGGCCTGGAGGTGCAGGCCGCGCTGATGGACGAACTGGGCCTGGGCATACCGCAGGCTACCTGGCACGTGGCGCGCGACGGGCTGGCCGAAGCGCTGAACTTCCTGGGCCTGGTCAGCGCCTCGCTGGGCAAGGTGGCGCTGGACATCATGATGATGATGACCAGCGAGTTGGGCGAAGCCTACGAGCCGTTCGTCAAGGGCCGCGGCGCCAGCAGCACCATGCCGCAGAAGCGCAACCCCATCTCCTGCGAGCTGATGTACGCCGCGGCCAAGGGCGTGCGCCAGCAGGCCGGCCTGATGCTCGATGCCATGATCCAGGACTTCGAGCGCTCCACCGGCCCATGGCAGGCCGAATGGATCGCCATACCCGAAGCGTTCGCGCTGACCGCCGCCTCCCTGGGCCAGGCGCGGTTCATGCTGGCCGGGCTGGACGTGCGCACCGAGCGCATGCGCAAGAACCTGGACATGACCCAGGGCCTTATCGTTGCCGAAGCCGTGATGATGGGGCTTGCCCCGGCCTTGGGCCGCCAGGTGGCGCATGACGTGGTGTATGCCGCCTGCCGCCTGGCCAACGACCAGGGCATCAGCCTGCTGGAAGCCCTCAAGGCCCAGGGTGAAGCGACTGCGCGCCTGGACATGGCAACGCTGGAGCACCTGTGCGACCCGGGCAACTACCTGGGCCTGGCGCCACAGATGGTCGACCAGGCACTGGCCTGGCCCGCTGCCGTACCCCGCTGAAAGCCCGCTGCCCGGCCAGGTCGGGCCATGACGGGTGACTTCCTACAAAAACAATGAGAACGCTACCATGGCTTCCACTTCGAAAAAGCCGCTGTACAAGGACCTCACATTCCAGGTGCTGGCGGCAATGCTGCTCGGTATTGCCTTCGGCTTCATCGCCCCCGAACTCGCTGCCAAGTTCAAGATGCTCGGGGACATCTTTCTCAAGTTGATCAAGACGGCCGTAGCACCCCTGGTGTTCTTCACCGTGGTGCACGGTATTGCCTCCGCCGGCGACATCAAGCGGGTCGGCAAGGTGGGCTGGCGGGCGTTGGTGTACTTCGAGCTGTTGTCCACCTTTGCCCTGGCGCTGGGGCTGCTGTGGGGCAACCTGATCGGCATCGGCTCCGGCATGCACGGGGCCCACGCCAGCGGGGCGGCCACGGCGGCGGCCAGCGCAGCGGTGGCCAAAGGGCATGCGCCCACGTCCACGGTCGAGTTCATCTACGGCATCTTCCCCGACAACTTCGTCGGTGCCTTCGCCGGCGGGCAGTTGTTGCAGGTGCTGGTGATTGCGGTGTTGTTCGGCTTCGCGTTGCTGGCGCTCAAGCAGGAGCGCCGGGTGGTGATCGAGGACGGCCTGAACCGGGTATCGGAATGCTTCTTCGAGTTCATCAACCTGATCATGAAGTTCGCCCCCCTCGGTGCATTTGGCTCCGTTGCCTATGCGGTGGGCAGCAATGGCTCGGCCGTACTCATGTCGCTGGCCAACCTGGTGCTGATGTTCTACCTGGCCATCGCGTTCTTCCTGTTTGTGGTGCTGGGCGCCGTGTGCCGGCTCTCGGGCTTCAGCCTGTGGCGCTTCCTGCGCTATATCAAGGACGAGATCCTGATCGTGCTGGGCACGGCCTCGTCGGAAAGCGCATTGCCGCGCTTGCTGCAGAAGCTCGAGCGCTTCGGCTGCTCCAAGCAGAGCGTTGGCCTGGTGTTGCCCACCGGTTACGCGTTCAACCTCGACGGTACGTCCATCTACATGTCGATGTGCGTGCTGTTTATCGCCAACGCCTACGGTGTGCCGCTGGGCTGGGAGCAACAACTGGGTATTCTGGCCATCATGCTGGTGACCTCCAAGGGCGCCGCCGCCGTGTCCGGTGGCAGCTTTGTGGTGTTCGCCGCCACGGTGACGGCCATCGGTATACTGCCGGTGGAAGGGCTGGCACTGCTGTTTGGCGTATACCGCTTCATGTCCATGGCCATGGCAGCCTGCAACACCATCGGCAACAGCGTGGCGACCGTAGTGGTGGCCAAGTGGGCGGGGGAGTTCACAGAGCAGTCGGCGCGTGAGGAATACACCCGCGTGCTGGGCCGAGCGCCAGGTGCCGTGCTTTGACATGATTCACCCAGCAAAACGTGCCGGGGCGCTTGCGCCCCAGGCATTCAGCTGGCCGGGCGTGTTCTGAGCAACAACGCCCCCAGCGCGCAGCCGAGCAGTGCCAGGCACGCCAGGTAGAACGCGTCGCTGTAGGCCATCAGGTAGGCTTCGCGGCGAATGGTCCCGGCCAGCCCTTCCAGCATCTGCTGCGGGTGGGGCAGCCAGGTGGGCACCGTTTGGCCGAGGCGGGCCTGCACCTGGGGCTCGAATACCGTCACGTGCTCATGGATGCGCGCACTGTGAAAGCGCTCGCGGCTCGCCACCAGTTGGGTCAGCCCTGCGGTACCAATGGCACCGCCCAGGTTGCGCAGCATCGAGAACACCGCAGACGCCGAGCCGGCTTCCCGCTTGTCCAGCCCGGCCACGGCCAGTACCGACAAGGCCACCATGATGAACGGCTGCCCGATGCCACGCACCACCGTGGATGGGATGATCACGTTGTCGGCGCTGTCCGCGCTCAGGCTGGCCCCCAGCCAGCACCCCAGGGCCATGATCAGAAAGCCGCTGGCGACCATGAATTTGGCACTGGTCCAGCCCATCAGCCGCGGCATCAGCGGCGCCAGCACCAATTGCACAACCCCATAGGCAATCAGGGTGACCCCGACATCGTGGGCGCTGAACCCCTGTATCTGGGACAGGTAGTTGGGCACCAGAAACACCAGGCCAAACGTGGCGGCACCGAAGATGAACATCGCCAGGCTGGCCACGCCGAAGTTGTAGCGGCCCAGCAAGCGCAGGTTGATGAAGGCGCGGCGGCCAAGCAACTGCGTCGCCACGAACACCACCAGGGCGGCCGCCGACACCACGCTCATGCCGGTGATGAAGGGCGAGCCGAACCAGTCCAGCCGGCCACCTTCCTCCAGCACCACCTGCAGGCCCCCCAGGCCGATCACCATGGCCGCGATGCCAGGCCAGTCACCCTTGCGCAACAACTGCAACTGCATGGGTTTGGCGTCGATCGACCAGGCGATGGCCATCAGCAGGGCGATGCCGGGGAACAGCTGCAGGTAGAAGATCCAGCGCCAGGAGTAGGCATCGGTCAGCCAACCGCCGATGGACGGGCCTGCCGCCTGTGCCACACTGTTGGCCAGGCTGAACAGCGCCATGCCCATGGCCACGCGGCTGGGTGGCAGTTCGGTGATGATCAGCTGGAACGACAACGTGATCAGCACGGCCCCGGCGGCACCCTGGATAACCCGAATGGCAATCATTGCCTCCAGGTTGGGCGCCCAAGAGCAGGCCACCGAGGCGATCAGGAAGATCAGGGAGCCGGTCCACATCACCCTGCGCAGCGAAAACACCTCCACCAACCATGCCGTCAACGGAATCATCACGATCTCGGCCACCAGGTAGGCGGTGGAAATCCATGAGCCTTCTTCGAAGCTGGCGCCCAGCGAGCCGCGAATTTCCGGCAGGGCAGCACTGGTGACGTGCACGTTCATGCCCGCCATGAAGCAGCCGAACAGGCCCCCCAGCACGGCCACCCAGGCACGCAACGGCACTGCAGGTTCAGGGCGCATCGGCAGGCTCCGCATCGCGAGTATCCACGGTGGCCACCACCGACATGCCTGGCCGCAGTGGGCCGTGCAGCGGTGAATCGAGCAGGATGCGCACGGGAAAGCGCTGCACGATCTTGGTGAAGTTGCCGGTGGCGTTATCGGACGGCAGCAGGGCGAAGACGTTGCCCGAGGCAGGCGAGAAACTCGCCACGTGCCCCTGCAGTGGCTTACCGGCGAAGCTGTCCACCTGAATGCGCACTGCTTGCCCGGGGCGCATACGGGTCAACTGGGTTTCCTTGTAGTTGGCCACCACGTAGGCCTGCTGTAACGGCACAACCGCCAGCAGTGGCTGGCCGGGCACCACGTACTGGCCGGCACGCGCTCGGCGTTGGCCGACGACGCCGTCGATCGGGGCGCGGATAACGGTGTCCTGCTCGTCAAGCTCGGCCAACTGCTGTTCTGCGCGGGCACGGGCCAGGGCAGCCTGGCATTGCTCCAGTGTGGCATCGGCCTGAGCGGCAAGGGCCTTGGCCACACGCTGCTGCGCCCGCTGCTCACGCCAGGCTGCTTTGGCGCCTTGCTCGGTGGCCAGCGCCTGGCTGGCCTGGGCGCTGGCGCTTTCCAGCCGTTGCCGGGTGGCGGCTTCGTCGCGCACCAGGCCGCGGTAGCGCTGCAGGTCCAGCTGGCTTCGCTGGCGTTCGGCCCGGGCGCTGCGTACGGCTGCTTCGGCCTGGAGCACAGCCTGTTGTTGCTGGTTGATGCGCTCGGCCGCCACCTGTTGATGGGCCCGGGCAGCCGTGACTGCCGCCTTGGCTTCTGCCACGGCGGCCATGGCGCTGCCCAGGCGGGCGCGATAGTCGCGTGCCTGCAGGCGTATCAGCACATCGCCCGCTTTCACCGGCTGGTCGTCGTTCACTTCCACCTTGGCCACATAACCGGCCACACGCGGGCTGAGTGCTACCCAGTCTGCACGCACATAGGCGTCATCGGTGCTTTCCAGGTAGCGGCCTGTGGTCACCCAGTAAAAGGTAAACGCCAGCGTGGCGAGCAGGCCCACCGCACCGGCAGTCATTGACATCAGGCGCCTGCTTGCCAGGCTGCGGGCCTGGGGCTCGGTAGACGCCGGTGTGGAGGTTTGTGCGGCAGCATTCATGGTGGTTGCTTCCTGGGTGAGACTGTTGCGGGCGTGTTGCACGGAACTACCGTCCGGGGACGAGGCTTACCAGCCGCCGCCCAGTGCGCGGAACAACTCGATCTGGGCACTGGCAACACTGCCTTGGGCGGCGATGTGGCGGTCTTGCAGGCGGATCAGCTCGCGCTCACTGTCGAGCAGTGCCAGGCCGTCCACGGTGCCAGCACGGTGGTTGCTGCGGGCCAGGTCATAGCCGCGCTTGCTATGCGCCAGGGCACTGGCCAGTGCCTGCAGGCGTTGCTGCGTGGCGTCATGGCGCGCCAGCGCCTGGCGGACGTCTTTCAGAGCCCCCAGCGCCACGCTCTGGTAATGGGCAACCTGGGCTTGCTGCAGCGCCTGGGCCTTGCCCAGGCGGGCCCGGTTGGCCTTGAGGTTGGGGAATTCCCAGTGGATCAACGGGCCGATGCCGAAGGTAATCGCCCGGCTGCCCCCCAGATTGCCCAGCCGGTGGTCTGAGGCGCTGAGTTGGGCACCGAAACTGACTTTGGGATACAGGTCGGCCTTGGCGATCTGCGTTTGCAGGCTCGCGGCCTGCAACTCACGTTCGGCCTGGCGCACGTCCGGCCGGCGCGCAAGCAGGTGCCAGCCATCGCCGGCTGGCAACGGGCCTGTGAGCCTGGGGATGGCTGTGCAGGGCGGCTGCGCCTGAACGGTTGCCTGCCCGCCCAGCATGCTCAGCTCGAACTGCGCAATGTCGCGCCCGGCCTCAAGCACTGGCAGCCGTGCCCGCACCTGGTCACGCAGACTGAGCAACCGTTCGCTGTCCAGTGCGGTAGCGGCGCCAGCCTGGCGCTGACGATCACTGAGCCATACGCTGTTGTCCAGCGTGCTCAGGGCTTGGTGCGCGGCTGCTATTCGGGCCTGGTAGACGCACTGTTGCACGTACGCCCGGGTGGTCTGGGCGACTACCTGCAACCGCAGCAGGTCGTGGGCCGCCGCGCTCGCCTGCGCGTGCGCTGAGGCCCGCTCGATGGCGGCCTGCACCTGGCCCCAGGCGTCCACCTGGTAGGCCAGCTCGACACCGGGGCTGAACTGCCATTGGGCCGCAGCATGGGTATGGGTCGCCTCGGCGAGGGTCTGGTCATCGGTGCTTTTGCCGTAGGTGGCGGCTATGTTCAGCGAGGTGGCAGGCAGGCGCTGCGCCTGGAGTTCACCCATACCTGCCAGCATGGCCTGCAGGTTCGCCTTGGCCTGCGCCAGGTCCTGGTTGTTGGCGAGGGCCTGTTCGACCCAGCGGTCGAGTTGCGGGGCGCGCAGTAACTGCCACCACCGCTCAGGCACTGGTTGCTGGCTGATGCTAGCCGAGGTATCAGTCAGCGGGTTGGGCAGGCTGCCTGCGAACGTGAGGTCGGGTGCAGGCTGCCGGGCGCAGGCTGCCAGCAGGCTCAAGCCGATCACGGTGCACAGCCGTGTGGGGGAGGGCAGGGTTGGCAGTAAACGCATCACGACGCTCTCGGAAGGTGTGATGCGAGGTTAGCGAGAGCGCAACGGGCGGCGCTGCCGCAAGCGGGACAACCCTGCGCGTCAGCAGGACAATGTGCGCTCGCCAGGGCGGGGGTTCTGGCATTGGCTGGGGGCGTAGCCAAGGATGCGCTTGAACATCGCCGCGAAGGCGCTGGCGCTCTGGTAGCCGTGGTCCAGGGCGACAGCGAGAATGGGCTGGCCAGCCGCCAGGCGTTGCTGGCTCAGCATTACCCGCGCCCTGGCTCGCCATTGCCCATGGGACATGCCCAGTTCACGCTGGAACAGCCGGGCCACGTTGCGCGCACTCATGTTCAACTGCTGGCCGCACTGCTCCAGGGTGAGGTCCTGGGCGGGGGCCTGCAGGAAGCGTTCGCACCAGGTGCGCAGGCGTGCATGACGGGGCATTGGGATGAAGGTATCGACGCGCACGGCACCGGCCAGTTCGGCCAGGATCAGCGCCCGCACGTGGTCGCCATCCTGTACGCCCAGCATGCGCGAGGCGGCGAGTATCAGTTCGCGCAGCAGGCCTGATACCACGATTACTTGGCAGGTTTCGACCTGCGCTTCAAGCAACAGGGACCGCATGGACACCACGCCCTCCGTGCGAATGCCATGGCTGACCCCGGCTGGCATCCATAGCGCATGGCCGCCCTGAATCACCCAGTTGCCGCGCTCGCTGCTGACATGCACCACGCCACTGGCCGCGTAGATCAACTGGTCATGGGCGTGGCAGTGACTGGCGACGACATCGCCGTGGGTGTAGTCCATTTCAAGCGTTTGCATGCAGGGGATCCTCAATAATGGATCCAATTGTAAGCCTGTCAAAGCTGCTCAAGATTGCTCAGAATGTCTGATACGTAGGGTTTATTGATCAAATATCGCTTCAATGGAGCGATCAGTGATGTTCAATTGCTTGGCTGCGCACTGTTCAAGCAAGGCTGGGCGAACCGCCTACGCGTTCGCCCAAAGCGTTTAGTGGCATTCAGATTCCAGTTTGAGCAGATCCTCGAGGGTCTGCCTGCGTCGAATCATCCGCAACGTGCCGGCTTCGATCAGGAACTCTGGCAGCAGCGGCCGGCTGTTGTAGTTGGACGACATGGACGCCCCGTAAGCGCCGGCATCATGAATGACCAGCAGGTCGCCCACCTGGGCCTGGGGCAGGTCCTGTGGCGTCAGCTCGTGCTCGTCCTGGGTGAATACGTCACCCGATTCGCAGAGCGGCCCGGCGACGACCGTCGGTTGCCGTGGGCGCTCCACGGGCTGGCCGTTTGCGTCCAGCAGCGTCATGCGGTGGTAGGCCCCGTACATGGCCGGGCGCATCAAGTCGTTGAAGCCGGCGTCGATCATGACGAACGTGTTGCGCCCCACCTGCTTCACGGCGCGCACCTCAGCCACCAGGTAACCGGACTCGGCTACCAGAAAGCGCCCGGGTTCTATTTCCATGCGCACGGGGTGGCCCAGCATGGCTTCGACTTCCTTGCGGGCAACGGCCCAGGTTTGCGCATAGCGCTGCAGGTCAACCGGTTTGTCCGTGCTGCGGTACGGCGTGGACAGCCCGCCGCCGATGGAAAACGCCTCGATATCGGTGCCCAGGCGGCCCACGAGCTCGATCATCGACCTGGCCACCTGCTCCAGGTGCTGGTAATCCACCCCGGAGCCGATGTGCATGTGCACGCCCACCAGGTGCAAACCGTAGGCGCGGATACACGCCAGTGCCTCGTCCAGTTCTTCGTGCCAGATACCGTGCTTGCTGTTCTCACCGCCGGTATTGGTCTTGCGGCTGTGCCCATGCCCGTAACCCGGGTTGATGCGGATCCACACCCGGTGCCCTGGGGAACGTTCCCCCAACTGGCGCAGCATGTCGATGGAGCCTGCATTCACCTCGATGTGCTCGGCCACCACGCGCTCGAGGGTGGCCCGGTCCAGTGCATCGCAGGTCAGCACCACCCCGGCAGGTTCGCCATCCACGCGAGCGCCCGCGGCAAAGGCGCGTTCCATTTCACCCAGTGATACGGCATCCAGCACCAGCCCGTGGGCACGCATCAGGCGCAGTACATGCAGGTTGGGGTTGGCCTTTTGGGCAAAGCGCACGGTGTCGAACACCTGCAACTGGTTGACGCGCTCGGCGATGGCGGCGGCGTCATAGGCCCAAAGCGGCGAGCCATGCTGGCGAACGGCGTCGGCAAGCAGGGTGAAGGGTGCAGTCATGGTCAGGTTCTTCATAGGTGGCAAAGGTAAGCAGCATGGGCGAAACCTTCAATTCATAAAAATAGCTTTTCTTTTGTTAATCATTCATTTTGGATATGCCCGTCTATTACTCCCGGGATTGCCATGCCACTCAATGCCCGCCACATCGAAGTGTTTCGCGCCATCATGACTGCCGGCAGCGTCACGGGCGCCGCGCGGCTGCTGTTCACGTCGCAGCCTACTGTCAGCCGCGAGCTTGCTCGCCTGGAGCAGGTTTCGGGGCTGCACCTGTTCGAGCGGGAAAGTGGCCGGCTGGTAGCCACTGCCCAGGCGCTGTTGTTGATCCAGGAGGTGGAGCGGGCGTATGTGGGGCTGGAGCGGATCGATCGCTTCGCCCAGGCCATCCGCAACTTCGAGCAAGGCCGGCTGGCCATCACTTGCCTGCCCCTGTTCTCGCAAACGTTATTGCCCCGAGCCTGCCAGCGCTTTCATCAGCAGCACCGGGGCGTCAGCGTGAGCATCCTGGCGCAGGAGTCACCGCTGCTGGAGGAGTCACTGGTTGCCCAGCAGCACGATCTTGGCCTGACAGAAATCGAGCAGGTGCCCCGTGGCGCGTATGGCGAGTTGCTGTTCAGCGCCAGCATGGTGTGCGTGCTGCCCGAGCATCACCCGCTGCAGGCCAAGGCCGAGCTCGCGCTCAGTGACTTCCACGAGGTCGACTTCATCAACCTGGCCAGCCTCGACACGTACCGCCAGCGCCTGGACCAGCAGTTCCGCGCGGCCGGGGTAAACCGGCGTACGGTGATCGAAACCACCAGTGCGGCATCCGTGTGCGCGATGGTCAGGCAAGGCCTGGGCGTGGCGATCATCAACCCGTTGAGCGGGTTGGAGGCGGCGCAGGCTGGGTTGCCGATCAGAAGGTTACAGGTGCAAGTGCCCTACAAGGTCATGTTGATCCGGCCAGACCACCGCCCGGCCTCCACAGCCGTGGCGCCGTTCTGCGAAGCCTTGCGCGAGCAGGCCCGGCAGATGCAGCTTGCCCTGCGCTAGGCATCAAAGGTCGCAGACAAACGTACCGGTGCCATCCAGGATGTTTTCCAGGGTCTGCCTGACCTCATCCAGGTCGCTCAACTCACTGGTCAGGTTGATCTGCAGCACCTCATCGCCCTTCAGGGCATCGCGGTCGCCGGCGGCCACTTCGATCAGCAGGCGTCGGGCGCTCAGGGTCACTTTCAGCCCATCGAGGGTCGATGGCTCGTCGTCCAGGGTGAGGTCCACCGTGTCTTCGTCCGGGTAGCGGGTCAGCAGGAACATCTGGCCCTTGTCACTGTGGCAGCACAGGGTAGCCATGTTGTCTTCCTCGTCATCGCAAGGGGTAGCGAACAGCAGGGCGGTATCGATTTGCATGGCAAGGGCTCGGATCAAAGGAAACGGAAGGGAATTCTGACAGTCTTGCTGGTAGGCATAAACGTAAAGTTACCGCCCCTTGAACGAAATTGTCGCAGCGCTGCAAGCCTTGATGACCGGTCAGTCGGTAAGCTTCGCCCAGCCCTGGGCGTGCCTGCGCACGTTCAACGCCTGATTTCACCGTTCGCCTTGGCACGGGTTGGCTATGGTAGACCCGTGCATGGCGCACGCAGCGACGCTTCAACTACTACAAAGCCCAAGCGGAGTACCACAGATGGCGTTCTTCACCGCAGCCAGCAAAGCCGACTTCCAGCATCAACTGCAAGCGGCCCTGGCGCAGCACATCAGCGAACAGTCCCTGCCACAAGTGGCGCTGTTCGCCGAGCAGTTCTTCGGCATCATCTCACTGGACGAACTCACCCAGCGCAGGCTTTCCGACCTGGCCGGCTGCACCCTCTCGGCCTGGCGCGTCATCGAGCGGTTCGACCCCGCCCAGCCCGTGGTGCGCGTGTACAACCCCGAATACGAACGCAATGGCTGGCAATCGACCCATACCGTGGTCGAGGTGTTGCACGACGACCTGCCGTTCCTGGTGGATTCGGTACGCACCGAGCTCAACCGCCGCGGCTACAGCATTCATACCCTGCAAACCACCGTGCTGAGCGTGCGCCGTGGCGCCAAGGGCGAACTGCTCGAACTGCTGCCAAAAGGCAGCCAGGGCGAAGGCGTTGGCCACGAGTCGCTGATGTACCTGGAGATTGACCGCTGCGCGAACGCCGCCGAGCTGAATGTCTTGGCCCGCGAGATAGAGCAGGTGCTGGCTGAAGTGCGCGTTGCGGTGGCCGACTTCGAGCCGATGAAGGCCAAGTTGCGTGAGGTGGTTGCCCAGGTCGAGCAGACCGCGTTCGGGCCTGCACAGCACGAAAAAGCCGAGGTAACGGCGTTTCTCGAATGGCTGCTGGACAACCACTTCACCTTCCTGGGCTACGAAGAGTTCACCGTCCAGCAAACCGCCGATGGCGGCCAGATGGTGTATGACGAACAGTCGTTCCTGGGCCTGCCCCGGCGCCTGCGGGTGGGCCTCACGGCCGAAGAGCTGCGCATTGAAGACTACGCGGTAGCCTACCTGAACGAGCCGTTGCTGTTGTCGTTCGCCAAGGCTGCCCTGCCTAGCCGTGTGCACCGCCCGGCGTACCCGGACTATGTGTCCATCCGCCAGCTGAACGCCGACGGCCGGGTGCTCAAGGAGCACCGCTTCATGGGCCTGTACACCTCGTCGGTGTATGGCGAGAGCGTGCATGCCATCCCCTACATCCGCGGCAAGGTTGCCGAAGTGGAGCGCCGTTCCGGTTTCGACGCCAAGGCACACCTGGGCAAGGAGCTGGCCCAGGTACTGGAAGTGCTGCCCCGTGACGACCTGTTCCAGACCCCGATCGATGAGCTGTTCAGCACGGTCATGGCCATCGTGCAGATCCAGGAGCGCAACAAGATCCGCGTGTTCCTGCGCAAGGACCCTTATGGGCGCTTCTGTTACTGCCTGGCCTACGTCCCCCGCGAGGTGTACTCCACCGAAGTGCGGCAGAAGATCCAGCAGGTGCTGATGGAGCGCCTGAAGGCCAGCGACTGCGAGTTCTGGACGTTCTTCTCCGAGTCGGTACTGGCCCGTGTGCAGCTGATCCTGCGGGTGGACCCGAAAAACCGCATCGACATCGACCCGCAGCAGCTTGAGCGCGAAGTGGTGCAGGCCTGCCGTTCGTGGCAGGACGACTTCTCTGCGCTGGTGGTGGAAAACTTCGGCGAGGCCCAGGGCACCAACATCCTTGCCGATTTCCCCAAAGGGTTCCCGGCGGGTTACCGTGAACGCTTCGCCGCGCATTCGGCAGTGGTCGACCTGCAGCACGTGCTGGCCTTGTCTGAAAGCAAGCCGCTGGCCATGAGCTTCTACCAGCCGCTGACCCGGGTGGGCGAGCGCACCTTGCACTGCAAGCTGTACCACGCGGACACCCCGCTGGCGCTGTCCGACGTGCTGCCGATCCTGGAGAACCTCGGCCTGCGCGTGCTGGGTGAATTCCCGTACCGCCTGCGCCATGCCAATGGCCGCGAGTACTGGATCCACGACTTTGCCTTCACCTACAGCGAAGGCCTGAGCCTGGATATCCAGCAGCTCAACGATACTTTCCAGGATGCCTTTATCCACATCGTTGGCGGCGATGCCGAGAACGACGCCTTCAACCGCCTGGTGCTGACTGCCGGCCTGCCATGGCGTGACGTGGCATTGCTGCGTGCCTACGCCCGTTACATGAAGCAGATTCGCCTGGGCTTCGACCTGGGCTACATCGCCAGCACGCTGAATAACCACACCGATATCGCGCGGGAGCTCACCCGGCTGTTCAAGACGCGCTTCTACCTGGCGCGCAAGCTCACCCTGGACGACCTGGATGACAAGCAGCAGCGCCTCGAGCAGGCCATCCTGAGCGCACTGGATGACGTGCAGGTGCTCAACGAAGACCGCATCCTGCGGCGCTACCTGGACCTGATCAAGGCCACCTTGCGCACCAACTTCTACCAGACCGACGCCAACGGCCAGAACAAGGCCTACTTCAGCTTCAAGTTCAACCCGAGGCTGGTGCCCGAGTTGCCCAAACCGGTGCCCAAGTTCGAGATTTTCGTCTATTCCCCCCGTGTTGAAGGCGTGCACCTGCGCTTCGGCAACGTGGCCCGCGGTGGCCTGCGCTGGTCGGACCGTGAAGAAGACTACCGCACCGAAGTGCTGGGCCTGGTGAAGGCGCAGCAGGTGAAGAACTCGGTCATCGTGCCGGTGGGTGCCAAAGGCGGCTTCCTGCCCCGGCGCCTGCCGTTGGGTGGCAGCCGTGACGAAATCGCCGCCGAAGGCGTGGCGTGCTACCGCATCTTTATCTCCGGCCTGCTGGACATCACCGACAACCTCAAGGACGGTGGCGTGGTGCCGCCTGCCAACGTGGTGCGCCACGACGACGATGACCCCTACCTGGTGGTGGCGGCCGACAAGGGCACGGCCACCTTCTCGGACATCGCCAACGGCATTGCCATCGACTACGGCTTCTGGCTCGGCGACGCCTTTGCGTCGGGCGGCTCGGCCGGCTACGACCACAAGAAAATGGGTATTACCGCCCGGGGTGCCTGGGTGGGTGTGCAGCGCCACTTCCGTGAGCGCGGCATTGATGTGCAGAAAGACCCGGTTACTGTCATCGGCGTGGGCGACATGGCCGGCGACGTGTTCGGCAACGGTTTGCTGATGTCTGACAAGCTGCAACTGGTGGCCGCGTTCAACCACCTGCATATCTTCATCGACCCCAACCCGGAGCCGGCCTCCAGCTTTGTCGAGCGCAAGCGCCTGTTCGAGCTGCCGCGCTCGGCCTGGACCGACTACGACACCAGCATCATGTCCGAAGGCGGCGGCATCTTCCCCCGCAGTGCCAAGAGCATTGCCATCAGCCCGCAGATGAAGGAGCGTTTCGCCATCGAAGCCGACCGGCTGACCCCCACCGAGCTGCTGAACGCCCTGCTCAAGGCGCCAGTGGACCTGCTGTGGAACGGCGGCATCGGCACCTACGTCAAGGCCAGCAGTGAAAGCCATGCCGACGTTGGCGACAAAGCCAACGATGCACTGCGGGTCAACGGTAACGAGCTGCGCTGCAAGGTAGTAGGCGAGGGCGGCAACCTGGGCATGACCCAGCTTGGCCGGGTGGAATTCGGCCTGCACGGCGGTGCTACCAACACCGACTTCATCGACAACGCCGGCGGCGTGGACTGCTCCGACCACGAGGTCAACATCAAGATCCTGCTCAACGAAGTGGTGCAGGGTGGCGACATGACCGAGAAGCAGCGCAACCAGCTGCTGGGCAGCATGACTGACGAAGTGGGCGCCCTGGTGCTGGGCAACAACTACAAGCAGACCCAGGCGCTGTCGCTGGCGGCCCGCCGGGTGCGCGAGCGCATTGCCGAATACAAGCGCCTGATGGCAGACCTGGAAGCCCGGGGCAAGCTGGACCGCGCCATCGAGTTCCTGCCGTCCGAAGAGCAGCTGGCCGAACGGCTGGCCGCGGGGCAGGGCCTGACCCGTGCGGAATTGTCGGTGCTGATCTCCTACAGCAAGATCGACCTCAAGGAGCAGCTACTCAAGTCCCAGGTGCCGGATGACGACTACCTGACCCGCGACATGGAAACCGCCTTCCCGCCGTCGCTGGTCAGCAAGTTCGCCGAGGCCATGCGCCGTCACCGTCTGAAGCGCGAAATCGTCAGCACCCAGATCGCCAATGACCTGGTCAACAACATGGGCATCACCTTCGTGCAGCGCCTGAAGGAGTCCACTGGCATGAGCCCGGCGAACGTCGCGGGTGCCTATGTGATCGTGCGTGACATCTTCCACCTGCCGCACTGGTTCCGCCAGATCGAGGCGCTGGACTACCAGGTGCCTGCCGAGGTCCAGCTGACCCTGATGGACGAGCTGATGCGCCTGGGTCGCCGTGCTACCCGCTGGTTCCTGCGCAGCCGCCGCAACGAGCAGGACGCCGGGCGCGATTGCGCGCACTTCGGGCCGAAGATCGCGCAATTGGGGCTGAAGCTGGACGAACTGCTGGAGGGCCCGACCCGGGAACGCTGGATGGTTCGCTACCAGAGCTTTGTCGATGCCGGCGTGCCTGAGCTACTGGCGCGCATGGTCGCCGGTACCAGCCACCTCTACACGCTGCTGCCGATCATCGAAGCGGCTGATGTCACCGGCCATGAACCGGCGCAGGTGGCCAAGGCGTTCTTCGCCGTGGGCAGCGCCCTGGACCTGACCTGGTATCTGCAGGAAATCAGCAACCTGCCGGTGGAGAACAACTGGCAGGCGCTGGCGCGTGAGGCGTTCCGTGACGACATCGACCTGCAGCAGCGGGCGATCACCATTTCTGTGCTGCAGATGGTCGATGCACCGCAGGACATGGACGCCCGGGTGGCGTTGTGGGCCGAGCAGCACCGGGTGATGGTGGAGCGCTGGCGTGCCATGCTGGACGACCTGCGCAGTGCCACAGGGCACGACTATGCGATGTACGCGGTGGCCAACCGCGAACTGGTCGACCTGGCCATGAGCGGGCAGGCGACCGTGTTGCCGTCCTGATGATATAGCTGCAATGAGGAAGCCCCGGCAGTGATGCCGGGGCTTTTTCGTTCGCCGTCACGGTTGCAGCGCCTGTGAGGCCGAGCGCCGCTAGCGCGGCGCATCGCGAGCTGCGCTCGCTCCTACGTCTGTTTCGGGCCAGTCACGCCTGTAGCGGGCGCGCTCGACCACCAGGTGCGTGCGACACGATACCCCGTCTTGCGCTAAGGGGTACGCGCGCAAATGCCCCAGGAATAATTGGCCCGAAACAAACGTAGGAGCGAGCGCAGCTCGCGATGCGCCGCGCGGGCGGCGCTCGATCTTATAAGCGCAGCCCCTGTTGCGGCGAACACCAGCCGGCCCTCAGACAATCTCGCCGTGGGCCTACATCGAAGCATGTGAATGCAAAACGGTTCGCCCAGGCTTACTTGAACCTGCGCTCCACGCCTTTCTCCACCAGAATCTTCGCGGAAATCTCTTCAACCGAAAAATGCGTGGAATTGATGTTCGGGATGTTCTCCCGGCGGAACAGGCTCTCGACCTCGCGCACCTCGAACTCGCACTGGGCAAAGCTTGAGTAACGGCTGTTGGGCTTGCGCTCGTGGCGTATGGCGGTGAGGCGGTCGGGGTCGATGGTCAGGCCGAACAGCTTGTTATGGTGCTTTTTCAGCACCGGTGGCAGCTGCAGGCGCTCCATGTCGTCTTCGGTGAGCGGGTAGTTGGCTGCACGGATGCCGAACTGCATGGCCATGTACAGGCAGGTGGGCGTTTTGCCGCAGCGCGACACGCCCACCAGGATCAGGTCGGCCTTGTCGTAATAGTGGGTACGTGCGCCATCGTCGTTGTCCAGGGCGAAGTTGACCGCCTCGATGCGCTCCATGTAATTGGAATTGCCGCCGATCGAGTGGGATTTGCCCACCGAATAGGACGAGTGGGCGGTCAGTTCCTGCTCCAGCGGCGACAGGAACGATGAAAAGATATCGATCATGAAGCCGTTGGAGGTGGCCAGGATCTCGCGAATGTCCTGGTTGACGATGGTGTCGAAGATGATCGGGCGAACGCCATCACGTTCGGCAGCGGTATTGATCTGCTGCACCATGCTGCGGGCTTTTTCAGGCGAGTCTATGTACGGACGGGTGAATTTGTTGAACGGTATGCTCTCGAATTGCGCGAGCAGACTCTGGCCCAGGGTTTCGGCAGTGATGCCGGTGCCGTCGGAGATGAAGAACGCGGTTCGTTTCATTTGCGATCTGGGCCTTAAGATGATGACGTTTCTTGGATATGATAAGTTCGCTTTGCCGAATGCTGCTGTTGGCATTCTCACTTATTTTCCAGGTACAGGCCACAAGCGTCCGGCCCAGTCAACGATGGCAGGCGGCGCCCTTGAGCTTTTCCAATACAGTTAGTGGAGAGATCACCTTGGTAGAGTACGTAGTTTCCCTCGAAAAGCTCGGCGTCCATGATGTGGAGCATGTGGGGGGCAAGAACGCATCCCTGGGCGAGATGATCAGCAATCTTGCCGGTGCCGGCGTGTCCGTGCCGGGCGGCTTTGCCACTACGGCTCAGGCGTACCGTGACTTTCTCGAGCAGAGCGGCCTGAACGACCAGATCCACGCTGCGCTGGACGCCCTGGACGTAGACGATGTCAATGCCCTGGCCAAGACCGGTGCGCAGATCCGCCAGTGGGTGATGGATGCGCAATTCCCGGCCCGCCTGGATGCCGAGATCCGCACCGCCTTCGCCGAAATGTCCAAGGGCAACGACAACATGGCGGTGGCCGTGCGCTCGTCGGCCACTGCCGAAGACCTGCCAGACGCCTCGTTTGCTGGCCAGCAGGAAACCTTCCTCAACATACGCGGTGTCGACAACGTCATCCGTGCGGCCAAGGAAGTGTTCGCCTCGCTGTTCAACGACCGCGCCATCGCCTACCGCGTGCACCAGGGCTTCGACCACAAGCTGGTAGCCCTGTCGGCCGGCGTGCAGCGCATGGTGCGCTCGGAAACCGGTACTGCCGGCGTGATGTTCACACTCGACACCGAGTCCGGCTTCCGTGACGTGGTGTTCATTACCGGCGCCTACGGCCTGGGCGAAACCGTGGTGCAGGGTGCGGTGAACCCTGACGAATTCTATGTGCACAAGAACACCCTGCAGGCCGGCCGCCCGGCCATCCTGCGTCGCAACCTGGGCAGCAAGGCCATCAAGATGATCTACGGCGACGAGGCCAAGGCCGGTCGTTCGGTGAAAACCGTCGACGTGGACCGTGCCGAGCGTGCGCGCTTCTGCCTGAGCGATGCCGAGGTAAACGAGCTGGCCAAGCAGGCCATGATCATCGAACAGCACTACCAGCGCCCGATGGACATCGAATGGGCCAAGGACGGTGATGACGGCCAGCTGTATATCGTTCAGGCGCGCCCTGAAACGGTCAAGAGCCGTTCCAGCGCCAACGTGATGGAGCGCTACCTGCTGAAAGAGAAAGGCACCGTACTGGTCGAAGGCCGTGCCATTGGCCAGCGCATTGGTGCAGGCAAGGTTCGCGTCATCAACGACGTGTCCGAAATGGACAAGGTCCAGCCGGGTGATGTGCTGGTTTCCGACATGACCGACCCGGACTGGGAGCCGGTGATGAAGCGCGCCAGTGCCATCGTCACCAACCGTGGCGGGCGTACCTGCCACGCCGCGATCATTGCCCGTGAGCTGGGTATTCCGGCGGTGGTCGGGTGCGGCAATGCCACGCAGATCCTCAAGGACGGCCAGGGTGTGACGGTTTCCTGCGCTGAGGGCGACACCGGTTTCATCTTCGAGGGCGAGCTGGGCTTCGATATCAAGCAGAACTCGGTCGATGCCATGCCCGAGCTGCCATTCAAGATCATGATGAACGTCGGCAACCCCGATCGTGCTTTCGACTTCGCCCAGTTGCCAAACGCCGGTGTGGGTCTGGCACGTCTGGAGTTCATCATCAACCGCATGATCGGCGTGCACCCCAAGGCCTTGCTGAACTACGCCGGGTTGCCGCCCGAGCTCAAAGACAGCGTCGACAAACGCATCGCCGGCTACGATGACCCGGTCGGCTTCTACGTCGAGAAGCTGGTTGAAGGCATCAGCACCCTGGCAGCGGCGTTCTACCCGAAAAAGGTCATCGTGCGCCTGTCGGACTTCAAGTCCAACGAGTACGCCAACCTGATCGGCGGCAAGCTGTACGAGCCGGAAGAAGAGAACCCGATGCTGGGCTTCCGCGGCGCCTCGCGCTACATCAGCGAAGCCTTCCGTGACTGCTTCGAGCTCGAGTGCCGTGCGCTCAAGCGGGTGCGCAACGAGATGGGCCTGACCAACGTCGAGATCATGGTGCCGTTCGTGCGCACCCTCGGTGAAGCGAGCCAGGTGGTCGACCTGCTGGCCGAGAATGGCCTGGCCCGTGGCGATAACGGCCTGCGCGTGATCATGATGTGCGAGCTGCCGTCCAACGCCATTCTGGCCGACGAGTTCCTCGAGTATTTCGACGGCTTCTCGATCGGTTCCAACGACCTGACCCAACTGACCTTGGGCCTGGACCGTGATTCGGGCATCATCGCCCACCTGTTCGATGAGCGTAACCCCGCGGTGAAAAAGCTGCTGGCCAATGCCATTGCCGCCTGCAACAAGGCCGGCAAGTACATCGGCATCTGTGGTCAGGGCCCATCGGACCACCCGGACCTGGCCAAATGGCTGATGGAGCAGGGCATCGACAGCGTGTCGCTGAACCCGGACTCGGTGCTCGAAACCTGGTTCTACCTGGCCGAAGGCCAGGGCGCAGCCTGATCCAACGAAACGCGGGGCAGCGTCTGGCGTAGCCCCGCCTGGTATTTCCAGGGCGAGTTCCAGCAATGGATCCCGCCCTTTTTTGTGCACCAAGCCATCTGACCTTATGCAAAGCAGCAGCACTCTTTTTCCCGTGGCCTTGCTCAGTGCCGAGCGCCGCGGTGATCTCAGCGAAGACGTCTACCGAATCAAAGCCGGCAATGGCCCCGACCCCACCGTGGAACTGGCGGTAACGCGCCTGGGGCTGGCGGACCAGCGTGTGGTTCAGGGCACCCCGATCATTCTGCTGCACGGCAGCTTCTCCAATCGGCGCTTCTGGTACTCGCCCAAAGGCCTTGGCCTGGGCGCCTATCTGGCGCGGGCCGGCTTCGACGTGTGGATACCGGAAATGCGAGGGCATGGCCTGTCGCCGCGCAACCGCGACTGGTCACATAACTGCGTCGGCGCCTATGCCCGCGATGACTTGCCGGCCATTGCCGCTTTCGTGCGCGAGCAGGCAGGGCAGGTGCCCTATTGGGTAGGCCACTCCCTGGGTGGGACCACGCTGGCAGCGGCACTGGGTGGCGGTTTCTTGAGTGAGGGGCAGGTGGCTGGGGTGGCACTGTTCGGCACCCAGGTCAGCCGCCGCTACTGGCCATTGAAACTCCCGCCTGTGGTGTGGGGTGCAAAAATGCTGCTCAGGCGCTGGGGGCAGTTATCCGGCCCGCGTTTCAAGCGTGGGCCGGAGGACGAACCCATCGGCCTGGCGTTCGAAAGCCTGCGCTGGCACGGCCTCTTCGGCCGCTTTGGCGACAAGCACCAGGATTGGTGGGCCGGGCTTGCCCAGGTGAAGGTGCCGCTGCTGGCCGTTGCCGGTGAGGCCGATGCGCAAGACCCCGTGTGGGCCTGCCGCCAGCTGTTCGCGCAATGGGGCGATGCCCGCAAGCAGTTCATTTGCCTGGGGCCTGAAGAGGGGTTCGAAGCCTTCGGGCATGTCGACATGCTGGTGAGCAAGGCGGCGCAGGCACAGGTATGGCCGCTGGTGGCGCGCTGGCTGCGTGAATCGCCTGCGGGGGTGCAGCGCGCTTGCGACGTATCGCAGCCCTTGACCGCCAGCTGACCGGTGCTCGGTAGTGTTTGCGGCGTCACCGCAGGCAACACATGACTGTGCGGTCCGGGATGACTGCGGCGGCCTCGGCGGTGTAGCCTTGGCCGATACCCGTTTTCGTTGTGACTGACAGGAGCTTCCCATGCAGCATTACGTAACGCCTGACCTGTGTGACGCCTACCCCGACCTGGTGCAGGTGCTGGAACCGATGTTCAGCAATTTTGGTGGCCGTGATTCCTTCGGTGGCCAGATCGTCACCATCAAGTGCTTCGAGGACAACTCACTAGTGCGGGAGCAAGTGGACCTCGATGGCAAGGGCAAGGTGCTGGTGGTAGACGGCGGCGGTTCGCTGCGCCGCGCACTGCTGGGCGACATGCTCGCGGAAAAGGCTGCAAAGAACGGTTGGGAGGGCCTGGTCATCTACGGCTGCGTGCGCGATGTCGACGTGCTGATCCAGACCGACGTCGGCGTGCAGGCGCTGGCCAGCCACCCGATGAAAACCGACAAGCGAGGCATCGGCGACCTGAACGTGGCCGTCACATTCGCAGGCGTCACGTTCCGCCCGGGTGAGTATGTCTATGCCGACAACAATGGCGTGCTGGTTTCGCCTGGCCCGCTGCAGATGCCGGAATGACGCGCCACGCGCGCTGATGGAGCTTTGATGTTCGAGGAAGACAACGCGCAGTGGGGGCTCGTGCACGCCCTGGTGCTCGATGGTAAAGGTGGCGCACATACGATTGCCCGTACCGAACTGGATGCGCTGCAGCTGCAGCCGGAGCAGAGCCTGTGGCTGCACTGGGACCGCAGCCACCCCCAGACCCGCTCCTGGCTGATGCGCGAGAGTGGCCTGAGCGAATTCGCCTGCGAGCTGCTGCTTGAAGAAAACACCCGGCCGCGCCTGCTGCCGATGGCGGACGAGCAGCTGTTGCTGTTCTTGCGAGGGGTAAACCTGAACCCCGGTGCCGAACCGGAAGACATGGTATCGGTGCGCATCTTCGCCCAGGCCCAGCGGGTGATATCCCTGCGGCTGCGGCCGCTTCGCGCCAGCGACGAAATCTTGCAACTGCTGGAACAGGGGAGGGGGCCGAAGTCGGCCTCCGAACTGCTGTTGCTCATGGGTGAGTTGCTGACTGAAAAGGTCCAGGGGCTGGTCAGCGACCTGGCCGAACTGGTAGACGTGGAAGAAGAAAAGGTGGAGTCCGACGAGCGGCATACACCTGAGCAAGGCAGTTTGCAGCAGATCCGTCGGCGTGCGGCTGGCCTGCGACGCTTCCTGGCGCCCCAGCGGGATATCTATGCGCACCTGTCCCGCAGTAAGTGGGCGTGGTTCGCCGATGCCGACGCCGACTACTGGAACGAGCTCAACAACAGCCTCATTCGCTACCTGGAGGAGCTGGAGCTGACCCGCGAGCGGGCAGCGCTGGTGCTGGAAAGCGAGGACCGGCGGCGCAGCGAGCGGATGAACCGCACCATGTACCGCTTTGGCATCATTACCTGCATCTTCCTGCCCATGAGCTTCATTACTGGGCTGTTGGGTATCAACGTGGGTGGCATTCCTGGTGCTCAGAACCCTTATGGCTTCCTGTTCGCGTGCCTTGTCGTGCTTGGGCTTGCGGTCGGGCAATGGTGGCTGTTCAGGCGGCTGCAATGGGTGTGACAGATGCGTCTGGGGCCGTGCTGGCGACGCCGGTTGTGACCCACTGGCCGGCGGCCTCGTCTCTTGCTGATACTGCGCGAGGTGCCCATGCACGATCCGTTTGAACAATCCCTGCGTGACCTGCTCAAGGCGTCACCGTCCGGCAACGATCGCCATGACAGCGACGACGCTGCCTGCCTGGGTCGTGTGCTGAAAACCGCCAACCGTCAGGTGGGTGCCGGTGACCTGTTCAGCCTGCTTGGCCGCTGGAGCCAGGCGCTGCTGATCGCCGTCAACAATGGCTCGGCGCATGTGGCGCCGGTGCGCAGACATTCTTCCCGCAACGCTGCCAACGGCAGCAAAGCAGATAAGGCCGATTGAATATGGAACTCGATCTCTGGACCCAGAGCCTGGTCACCGCGATGACCGCCCTTTGGACCAAAGTGGCGAACTTCATCCCTAACCTGTTTGGCGCACTGGTCGTGGTATTGCTCGGCTTTGTCGTGGCCAAGCTGCTCGACACGCTGCTTTCCAAGCTGTTGGCCAAATTTGGCCTGGACCGCCTGATGGGCGGAACCGGCTTGACCAAGATGCTGGGCCGGGTGGGCATTCAGGTGCCCATCTCCACCCTGATCGGCAAGATCGTCTACTGGTTCGTGCTGCTGGTATTCCTGGTGTCGGCCGCCGAGTCCCTGGGCCTGGAGCGTGTGTCGGCAACACTCGACATGCTCGCCCTGTACCTGCCCAAGGTGTTCGGCGCAGCCCTGGTGCTGCTGGCCGGGGTGCTACTGGCTCAGGTGGCCAACGGGTTGGTGCGTGGCGCTGCCGAGGGCATCGGCCTCGAATACTCCGCAGGCCTGGGGCGCATTACCCAGGGCCTGGTGATCATCATCAGCATTTCTGTCGCGATCAGCCAGCTTGAGGTCAAGACCGATCTGCTCAACCACGTGATCGTGATTGGCCTGATTACCGTTGGTCTGGCCGTGGCGCTCGCCATGGGCCTGGGCAGCCGCGAGATTGCCGGGCAAATCATCGCCGGCATCTATGTGCGCGAGCTGTTCCAGGTAGGCCAGCACGTGCGGATTGGCGAGGTCGAAGGGCACATCGAGGAAATCGGCACGGTCAAGACAACCTTGCTCACAGATGAAGGCGAGCTGGTGTCACTGTCCAACCGTGCGTTGCTGGAGCAGCGGGTCAATAGCCGCTGAGCGCCCAAAGCTGTTAATGTATGCCGCCGCGAAAACAGACCTGATGGGGTTTCGCGGCGACATTGACCTGACTGTCGGCCAGATCCGTTTTGAATAAAGTGCCTTCGCCGCCCATGCGTTATGAACCCCGCGAGCTCACAGACGAAGAGTTGGTGGCGCGATCGCATGAGGAGCTGTACCACGTTACGCGCGCCTATGAGGAGCTCATGCGGCGCTACCAGCGAACCCTGTTCAACGTGTGTGCACGTTATTTGGGGAACGACCGTGACGCCGACGATGTCTGTCAGGAAGTGATGCTGAAGGTGCTGTACGGCCTGAAGAATTTCGAAGGGAAATCCAAGTTCAAGACCTGGTTGTATAGCATCACCTACAACGAGTGCATCACGCAGTACCGCAAGGAGCGTCGCAAGCGTCGACTGATGGATGCGTTGAGTCTCGACCCTGTTGAAGAGGCGTCCGAGGACAAGGCGCCGAAAGCCGAAGAAAAAGGGGGCCTGGATAAGTGGCTGGTTCATGTGAACCCGATTGACCGTGAAATCCTGGTGCTGCGCTTTGTCGCAGAACTGGAGTTCCAGGAAATCGCCGATATCATGCACATGGGCTTGAGCGCAACCAAAATGCGTTACAAGCGTGCGCTCGACAAGCTTCGAGAGAAATTTGCCGGTCTCGATGAAACTTAGTGGCCAGCAAATATCTCTAACCAACCGGCGAGTTCTGCTAGACTTGCCGTCGAGTTGTCCCCCTTGTTTTTGGTGGGACTGCTTAACTATCACCAGATGGGGATTTAACGGATGAAACTGAAAAACACCTTGGGCTTGGCCATTGGTTCGCTCGTAGCCGCCACTTCGATTGGCGCTATGGCACAAGGTCAAGGCGCCGTCGAGACTGAAATCTTCTACAAGAAAGAATTCTTCGACAGCCAGCGCGACTTCAAAAACGACGGTAACCTGTTCGGCGGTTCGATCGGTTACTTCCTGACCGACGACGTCGAGCTGCGTCTGGGCTACGACGAAGTCCACAACGCTCGTGGCGACGACGGCAAGAACATCAAGGGCTCCAACACTGCCCTGGACGCCGTTTACCACTTCAACAACCCGTACGACGCTATCCGTCCGTACGTTTCCGCTGGTTTCTCGCACCAGTCGATCGGCCAGACCGGCCGTGGTGGTCGTAACCACTCCACCTTCGCCAACGTTGGCGCAGGCGCCAAGTGGTACATCACTGACATGTTCTACGCCCGTGCCGGCGTAGAAGCTCAGTACAACATCGACCAGGGCGACACCGAGTGGGCACCTAGCGTTGGTGTTGGTCTGAACTTCGGCGGTAGCCCGAAAAACCAAGCTGCTCCAGCACCTGCTCCAGTAGCTGAAGTGTGCACCGACTCCGACAACGACGGCGTTTGCGACAACGTTGACAAGTGCCCGGACACCCCGGCCAACGTCACTGTTGACGCCGATGGCTGCCCAGCTGTTGCTGAAGTCGTTCGCGTTGAGCTGGACGTCAAGTTCGACTTCGACAAGTCGGTCGTCAAGCCTAACAGCTACGGCGACATCAAAAACCTGGCTGACTTCATGAAGCAGTACCCACAAACCACCACCGTGGTTGAAGGTCACACTGACTCCGTGGGTCCAGACGCTTACAACCAGAAGCTGTCCGAGCGTCGCGCCAACGCTGTCAAGCAAGTCCTGACCCAGCAGTACGGCGTAGAATCCAGCCGTGTTGACTCGGTTGGCTACGGCGAAACCCGTCCGGTTGCTGACAACTCCACCGAAGAAGGCCGTGCTATCAACCGTCGCGTTGAAGCTCAGGTAGAAGCCCAGGCCAAGTAATTGGTTTGAAGCTTCATGAAAAACCCGGCTCAGGCCGGGTTTTTCTTTGCCTGCCTGTAATGTGTGATTGGCGCGCAGGCGAGTGGGCGGGTGAGTAGGCTTTCGGGCCACGATGTGCTGTCCTGTGAGGCCTTCGCTGGCTATAATCGCCCCTCACCCATACCCCGAGCCTTGCCCGCCCATGTATAACCTGGCCCGCCAGCTGCTGTTCAAGCTTTCCCCGGAAACCTCTCACGACCTGTCACTGGACCTGATCGGTGCAGGTGGCCGCCTGGGGCTCAACGGTAAGCTATGTAAACAGCCAGCAGCGTTGCCGGTGACCGTGATGGGCCTGAACTTCGCCAACCCGGTCGGCCTGGCTGCAGGCCTGGACAAGAATGGCACGGCCATCGATGGCTTCGCCCAGCTTGGCTTCGGCTTTGTCGAGGTCGGTACGGTTACCCCGCGCCCACAGCCGGGTAATCCCAAGCCCAGGCTGTTCCGCCTGCCTGAAGCCACTGCCATCATCAACCGCATGGGCTTCAACAACCTGGGTGTCGACCATTTGCTGGCGCGCGTGCGTGCTGCGCGGTACCGCGGTGTGCTGGGCATCAATATCGGCAAGAACTTCGATACACCGGTTGAACGCGCCGTGGATGATTACCTCATCTGCCTGGGCAAGGTGTACAACGCGGCCAGCTATATCACCGTCAACGTCAGCTCGCCCAATACACCCGGCCTGCGCAGCCTGCAGTTCGGTGATTCACTCAAGCAATTGCTCGATGCCTTGGCCGAGCGCCGTGAGCAATTGGCGTCGGCAAGTGGCAAGCGTGTGCCGCTGGCTATCAAGATCGCACCGGACATGAACGACGAAGAGACTGCACTGGTGGCCGCTGCGCTGGTTGCGTCGGGCATGGATGCAGTGATCGCCACCAACACCACACTGGGCCGTGAGGGCGTCGAAGCGTTGCCGTATGGCGCTGAGGCGGGCGGGTTGTCGGGTGCTCCGGTTTTGCAGAAGAGCACGCATATCGTCAAGGTGCTAGCAGGGGAGTTGGGTGGCAAGTTGCCCATCATTGCTGCGGGCGGTATCACCGAGGGCCGGCATGCGGCTGAGAAAATCGCTGCGGGGGCCAGCCTGGTTCAGGTCTATTCCGGCTTCATCTACAAGGGCCCGGCGCTTGTGCGCGAGGCGGTCGATGCCATAGCAGCCATGCCCCGGCCTTGAATGGCCCAAAATAAGGGCCCCTTGAAGGGGCCCCTGGGCCTCAGCCCGCCGCCCGGATGGGGCGTGCATGGTAAATCGAATTCAGCGTCCTCGATCAGCCAACGGCGTGATTTTCGTTGAGTCTATGGATGCCAGCGGTGCCCGTCATGCCGTCCCAGTTATCGCCGCGGCCCTCCCGCCAGCCGTTGATCCAGGCTTGGCGCACAGAAGGAAGATTGAAGGGGCAAAGCTCGCGGGATTTGCCGGTGACCCCGTATTGGTAGCCACGTGAATATGCTCTTTCCAACGGATCACGCTTAAGTCTTCTCATAGGGTGTTGCCCTCACTTGTTGACTGTAATGTCCCGTCGGCCTCCAAGAGGCCGGGCAGAATCGTTCTGCCGGTGTTCGCTCGCTGCCGGCGTCGCGAGCGTGTTGTGCCGCCTCGTTGCGAAGCAGCCTGAGACCAGTTCTAACCAATGCAGGACAGCGTGTGAATGATCGATTTGTCATAAGCACGTAACCTTTCCAAGGGTCAGGGGATAAGTAAATAAATGCGACTCAACCTTATTTGGCCTTGAGGCCGGTATGACCGGGGTTTGCTGAACGTTGACGTCATTTTGCCACCGCTGTTGGCGGTGCTAGGAAATATCTTGAAATGCGACGAAGGGTCACATGTGCCCCTGACGTTGCCAGAATTTTACGTACTGCCTGATGATCTAAGCTGTCTTTGCCCCGTGGCCAAGCGCGCATCCATCAGGCGGCCCGGCCCTAGTGGCACCCAAGGGGGTGTGCAGGGCCACCCGCAAGCCTGTTGGAAAGGTTTGCGGGCAAACATCGCGGGGTGATGCGTTGCCCCGTCTGTCAAATAGCCCAAGGCTCTGGATTACTCATGTCGGACCGTTTCGAACTCTACCTCACCTGTCCCAAAGGCCTGGAAGGGCTGCTCGCTGAAGAGGCGCGTGGCCTTGGCCTTGAAGAGGTGCGCGAACACACCTCGGCCATTCGCGGCGCCGCCGACATGGAAACCGCCTACCGCCTGTGCCTGTGGTCGCGCCTGGCCAACCGTGTGTTGCTGGTCCTCAAGCGTTTTTCCATGAAGAACGCTGATGACCTTTATGATGGGGTACACGCCGTGGACTGGGCCGACCACCTGGCTGCCGATGGCACGCTGGCGGTGGAGTTCAGCGGCCACGGGTCGGGTATCGACAACACCCACTTTGGCGCCCTCAAGGTCAAGGACGCCATTGTCGACAAGTTGCGCAACCGGGATGGGCTGCGCCCTTCTGTAGAGAAGATCGACCCTGACGTGCGCGTGCACCTGCGCCTTGACCGTGGCGAGGCCATCCTTTCCCTTGACCTTTCCGGCCACAGCCTGCACCAGCGGGGCTACCGCCTGCAGCAGGGCGCTGCGCCGCTGAAAGAAAACCTGGCGGCCGCGGTGCTGATACGTGCCGGCTGGCCGCGCATCGCCGCTGAGGGCGGCGCGCTGGCTGACCCGATGTGTGGCGTGGGCACGTTCCTGGTGGAAGCCGCAATGATCGCTGCCGACATTGCACCTAACCTCAAGCGTGAACGCTGGGGCTTCACGGCCTGGTTGGGCCATGTGCCGGCGTTGTGGCGCAAGGTTCACGAGCAGGGCCAGGCCCGCGCCGAGGCTGGGCTGGCCAAGCCGCCGCTGTGGATCCGTGGCTATGAAGCCGACCCGCGGCTGATTCAGCCCGGTCGCAATAACGTCGAGCGTGCCGGCCTCAGCGACTGGGTGAAGATCTACCAGGGTGAGGTCAGTACCTTCGAGCCGCGCCCGGACCAGAACCAGAAGGGCCTGGTGATCAGTAACCCGCCGTATGGCGAGCGCCTGGGTGACGAGGCCAGCCTGCTGTATCTCTACCAGAACCTGGGCGAACGCCTGCGGCAGGCGTGCATGGGCTGGGAAGCGGCGGTCTTTACCGGTGCCCCGCAGCTCGGCAAGCGCATGGGGTTGCGTAGCCACAAGCAATACGCGTTCTGGAACGGTGCCTTGCCGTGCAAGCTGCTGCTGTTGAAAGTGCAGCCTGACCAGTTCGTGACGGGTGAGCGTCGTGACTCCGGCGTAGACGCAGCGCCGGAGCATGCGCAGGCGCCGCAGGCCAGTGAGCCGGCGCGCTTGTCTGAGGGCGCGCAGATGTTTGCCAACCGGCTGCAGAAAAACCTCCGCCAGCTTGGCAAGTGGGCGCGTCGCGAGCAGGTCAGTTGCTACCGCCTGTACGATGCCGACATGCCTGAATATGCACTGGCGGTAGACCTGTACGAAGACTGGGTGCATGTGCAGGAGTATGCTGCGCCCAAGTCCGTTGACCCGGATAAAGCGCAAGCGCGCTTGTTGGATGCGCTGGCGGCCATTCCTCAGGCATTGGGCATTTCGCCGCAGCGTGTGGTACTCAAGCGCCGTGAGCGCCAGAGCGGTACACGCCAGTATGAGCGCCAGGCTACTGAAGGCCGCTTCCAGGAAGTCACGGAGGGTGGGGTGAAGTTGTTGGTCAACCTGACCGACTACCTCGACACTGGCCTGTTCCTCGACCACCGCCCCATGCGCCTGCGCATTCAGCGTGAGGCGGCCGGCAAGCGTTTCCTGAACCTGTTCTGCTATACCGCGACCGCAACCGTACACGCGGCCAAGGGCGGCGCACGCAGCACCACCAGCGTGGACTTGTCCAAAACGTATCTGGACTGGGCGCGGCGCAACCTGGCACTGAACGGTTTTTCAGAACGTAATCGCCTGGCCCAGGGTGACGTGATGGCTTGGCTCGAAGCCGAGCGCGAAAGCTACGACCTGATCTTCATCGACCCGCCGACCTTCTCCAACTCCAAGCGTATGGAAGGGGTATTTGATGTGCAGCGTGACCACGTTCAGTTACTGGACCTGGCCATGGCGCGCCTGGCGCCAGGCGGTGTGCTGTACTTCTCCAACAACTTCCGCAAGTTCCAGCTGGACGAGCACTTGACGGCGCGCTATGCGGTGGAAGAAATCACGGCACAGACCCTTGACCCTGACTTCGCGCGCAACAACCGTATTCACCGGGCCTGGCGCTTGCAACTGCGGTAAACCCGGGTGACGCCGGGCCCCATCAGCGGGGCCCGGCACTGCGGTATCAGTTGGCCGCCGTACCGTTGGTCAGCTTTGGCTGGCGGTACAGGTCGAGCAGTACCTGGTCGAGTACCTGGGAGGCGCCCCACGGTTTAGGGTCGTTCAGGATCGCCGACACCGCCCAGGTGTGGCCGTTGCTGTCGCGGCTGAAACCCGCAATGGCCCGTACCGTATTGAGCGTGCCGGTCTTGATGTGGCCTTCGCCGGCCATGGCCGTACGCTTGAGGCGCTTGCGCATGGTGCCATCCATGCCCACCAGTGGCATCGAACTCATGAACTCTGCAGCGTAGGGGCTGTGCCAGGCGGCCTGCAGCATGGCCGCCATTTCCCGTGTGCTGACCCGCTCGGCGCGGGACAGGCCAGAGCCGTTTTCCATCACCAGATGCGGGGCGGTGATCCCTTTCTTGGCCAGCCATTGGCGCACCACACGTTGCGCAGCGCGGGCGTCATCGCCATCGGCATCGGTACGGAACTGCGCGCCCAGGCTCAGGAACAGCTGCTGAGCCATGGTGTTGTTGCTGTATTTGTTGATGTCGCGGATCACTTCCACCAGGTCTGGCGAAAATGCGCGCGCCAGCAGGCGGGCGCTTTTGGGGACGTTTTCGACGCGGTTGCCGCCCTGGATGGTCCCGCCCAGTTCTGCCCAGATGGCGCGCACGGCGCCTGCAGCGTAAGTGGGGTGATCGAGCAGCGACAGGTAGGTTTGCGAGTTGCAGCCGTCGCCCAGTTGGCCGCTGACCGTGACGCTGATGCCGTCGGCCTGGGGTACCGGGTTGTAGCGTACGTCGCCTGCGCAGTTCTTCGACGTCACCGCCTTGACCTGGTTGTCGATGCGAATACTGGCGATGGGCGGCTCAACCGCGATGGTGACCTTGCCGCCATCGTTGCGGGCCACGAACCGCAGCGCCTTGAGGTTGATTAGCAGCGAGTCGGGCTTGACCAGGAACGGCTTGTTCTGATCACCACCGTCGTCATTGAACTGCGGCAGGTTAGGTTGCACGAAGTGGCTGCGGTCCAGTACCAGGTCGCCGGTGATGGTGCGCACGCCATTGGCACGCAGGTCACGCATCAGCAGCCACAGCTTTTCCATGTTCAACTTCGGGTCACCGCCACCTTTAAGGTACAGGTTGCCGTTGAGCACGCCATTGCTGAGAGGGCCATCCGTGTAGAACTCGGTTTTCCACTGGTACGTGGGGCCGAGCAGCTCAAGGGCTGCATAGGTGGTGACCAGCTTCATGGTCGACGCCGGGTTGACCGACACATCGGCGTTGAACACCGTGGCGGTACCGGGCCCATCCAGCGGCAGCATGACCAGCGACAGGGCATTGTCCTGGAGTTTGTTGGCCTTGAGGGCCTGCTGCACTTTGGCGGGCAGGGTGGTATTGACGGCAGCAGCCTGGCTGGACAGTGCAAACGGCAGCAGCAAGCCGGCGAGAACGAGGGGGCGAAGCGTTTTGATCATGATAGATGGATACCCTACAACGAGGAGAAAGGGCATTGGGGCGATAAGAAGATGATGGCCCCAGGATTAAAGAATACGCATTATGCCCCAAGCGTTGCCTGGTTGGGTCAGGTTCGATGCACGCTGTATGCAAAGTCGGGTCATATAAACGAGTTGGGGCCGCTTCGCGGCACATCGCCGGCAAGCCAGCCCCTGCAAGGTTCGTGGGGAACCCGTGGGGGCCGGTTTGCCGGCGATGGCTGCAAAGCAGCCCCACATGCACACCTGGATGTTGCTACAGGTCGTGCGCTGCGATCACGTCAGGCAGGGATTATTCTGCCTTGTTGATCGGCTTTTCCGGGTACCAGGCATCCAGCAGCGGGCTGACTTCGACTTTGGTCAGTTCGCTGCGGCCTTTGAGCCAGGACTCTACGGCAGCACGCTGTTCTTCGCTGACCGAGCCACGTTTGACCGAGCACACCAGGCCGAAATCGTCACCGCCTACATAGTCCAGGCCATTGGCGTCCATGGCTTCTGCCAGGAACGCGTCGAGGAAAGCATCGATTGCCTGGTCATCCAGATCTTCCTTGAATTCCAGGTTCAGCTCGAAGCCCAATTCCTGAAACTCGTCGACACACAGCTTTTTGCGCAGACGACGGGAGCGGTTTGTGGCCATGAAACAATCCTCTTAGGTAATAACGCCGCGCAGTCTATCAGTTAACGCGCCCAGGTGCCTGCCTGCGTACACGTTTCCAGATCCCGTGCGAGGGCCCGCTCAACCCTGCGCATATGGCGCGCAAGCGCCTGACGCTTGCGCCGCAGTTGCATAGGCGTAATGCCCGGGTGGTCCAGCGCTTCACAGGCTTCCATCAGTTCACAGGCCTCAAGCATGCGTGCAGCGCTCAGCACTTTGTGTGCCTGCGCCGCGATGGCAGGGCCGTCGTGCTCAGGGTCTGCCGCCATCAAGGTGGCAAAGTCGGCCTGCAGGCTTTGCTGCAGCGCTTGCATGAACCGCAGGCGGTCTGCCGGGTCATGGCCCACGACGCCCGTGAGCCCGTCCAGGCGATAGGGCTTGGCGCGTGCTTTTTTTCGGTCAAGCGGCCGGATGCCGGCCAAGCGTTGGCTGAGGGTGCCCAGGCTGATCGGCTTCAGCAGGCAGTCATCCATGCCCGCGCTCAGGCATTTGCGCCGCACCTCCGGTTGCGCGTTGGCGGTGTAGCCAAGGATGGTACAGCGCGCTCGCCCGGTCGTGCGTTCTTCATTGCGTACCGCCGCCGCCAGTTGGTAACCGTTCATGTGGGGCATGTTGCAGTCGAGCACCAGCACGTCGAAGTCGCCTCCACGCCAGGTGGCGAGGCCTTCACGACCATCCCCCGCGCTGGTGTGCTCGATGCCCAGGTACCCCAGCTGCTGTGCCATCAGTTGCAGGTTGGCTGGGTGGTCATCGATCACCAGCACGCGCAAGCCTGGGTCTGGGACCACGAGCGGCTCGCTGACAGGGGCTGGCTGGACTGCTGCGTCAACCCTGTGCAGCGGCATCTTCAACCGGACCTGTGTACCCACCCCCTCCAGGCTTTTGATGGCCAGGTCACCGCCCATCATTTCACACAGGTTCCGGCAGATGGTCAGCCCCAGGCCCGTCCCGGCACGGGCCCCCTGGCTGTGAGGGTTGGCCTGCACGAACGGGTTGAACAGCCGCTGGATGTCCTCAGGTGGGATGCCGATGCCACTGTCACGCACTTCCAGGTCCAGCACACTGGCCCCGTCGGCGCCGTCTTGCAGGCTGACGCGGATACGTACATGGCCGTGCTCAGTGAATTTGATGGCATTGCTGACCAGGTTGGACAAGACCTGCTTGAAACGAAGTGGATCAAGCAGGGCGTGGCAGCGTGCGCCAGGCTCGATGATAACTTCGAGTGCCAGCCCTTTTTGCCGCGCCTGCCCTTCGAATATACGCCCCACGGACTCGACCAGTGCGGCCAGGTCAACCGCCTCGGGCACCAGGGTCAAGTGGCCGGACTCAATCCGGATGATGTCGAGGATATCGCCAATGAGGCCCAGCAGGTCTTTGGCTGAGTGGTAGGCCAGCTCCAGGGCGTTGCGGTCGACGCGGCCTTGATCGGCGCGTTTCACTGCCAGTTCGAGCATGCCGATCACCGCGTTCATGGGTGTGCGGATTTCATGGCTGATGGTGGCCAGGAAGGTGCTTTTGGCACGGTTTGCGTCATCGGCCTGCTGCTTTGCCTGACGCAGTTCGTTGACCAACTGGCGACGGTCGCTGATGTCGATCCACCCACCAATGATCCCCTGGACCTCGCCCAGGGAGTCGCGGTAGGGGAGAATCCAATGATAAATGGTGATCTCCCGGTCCTTGATGCGCAGCGGGCGGTCCATGATCATCGGCGAGCCGGCCGCCATGACCTTGCGGTAATCCGCCTGGATCTGCCGAGTCTGCTCGCAGTCGGCGAACAGGCTGTTCTCAAGCTGCTTGCCGATCACCTCTTCGGCGCTGGCCTGGACCGCTTCGAGATAGCTGTAGTTACAGCTTTGCAGGCAACCGCTGCGATCGCGCACATACATGGGGTGTGGCGTGCCGTTGAGCAGTGCCCGCATGAACGCCAGCTGATCGTTCAGTGCCCGGTCGGCCCGCTGACACTGGCGAATCTGGCAGCGTAACCGCGCATTCCAGAGCAGCGCGAGCAGCAGGAGCACTGCACTGGCCAGTACCACCGGCACGGCCAACCGACGCAATTCCCCGCTGCTGCCTTCGTCCTGCAGGCTGTAGCCGCGCCAGCGGTTGTTGATGACCCCCAGTTCCTCTGGAGAGATGCTCAGCAGTGCCTTGTCCAGAATGGAGATCAACAGTTGCGAAGGGGCGCTGGTCGCCATGGCGAAGCTGGCAGGGTTGCGGCCAACCGTCGTACGGATGACCAGCTCAGGGTTGATTGCCAGTGCATGGTTGGCGTCGATCAGGGTGGTAATGACGGCATCAACGGCGCCACTGTTGAGCAACGCCATCGAATAGAACGGGCTCTCGGTTTCCACCCAGCCTATTTCCGGGTAATAGCGCGAGAGCATGTCGTCCAGGCCGCTGTACCGGGTGATTGCAATGCGCTTGCCACGCATCTGGTCCAGTGATACTGGGGCTTGCTTCTGCTTGCGATTGACCAGCACATAAGTGCTTTCGAGGTAGGCGCGGCTTATCAGCAAGTCGCCTTCGGCCGGGCCACCGGTTGCCAGCGCAGCAATCACATCGGCGCGGCCATCCTTGATCCTGGAGAGCATGTCGGCGATGCCGCTGGCGCGCTCAACCTCAAAGCGCAGCCCGGTGCGCAGGCTGATCAGTTCGAGCAGGTCGGCGGTGATGCCGCGAAAATGCCCCGACCCATCGAAGTACGACAGTGGGGCAGCGGTGTCATCCACTGTGACACGCATCACGGGGTGGCGCTTCAGCCATTGGGCTTGCGCGCTGGTCAGCTGCAGCTTGCGATCGGTGAGCAGCAGGTCGCTGCCGGGGCTCCAGCGCTTGAAAATGCTCGAGCGAATGGCGGCGGGCTGGTTGTCCAGCACAGCGTTGACCAACCCCAGCAGCACTGCGTCCTGCTGACGCAGCGCGAAGCCGAACCCGAGCGCTTCATGCTTGCTGAAGCTCGCCATGCGCAAACGGGGCAGTTGCCCACGGCTGAGTTGGTAGTGGGTAGAAATGGTATCGCCGATAAACACATCGGCCTGGCCGAAGGCCACGGCGTTGAGTGCTTCGCTCGTGGACCCGAATGCCATGAGCTGCGCCTGAGGGTAGGCGCTGAGTACTTCCTTGCGCGGCAGGTAATGGTAGAGCATGGCCAGCCGCATGCCACCCAGCCCTGTGTCCAGTGCGCGCTGCTCGTCCTCACGGGTCACTAGCACTGGTTGGTCGATGGCGTACGCATGGGAGAGCCGCAACCCGTCATACACGGCGTCGTAACCGTTGGCACTGCCCAGTAGATCGATGTCGCCATCCTTCAGTGCTTGCAGGGCCGCTTGGCGGTCCGGGTAGCGCATGACGCGAACCGGCAGCCCCAGTGCGTCGCCGATCAGGCTCGCATACTCGGCAGTGAGGCCCTGGTAGTCACGGGCGCCGCTGCTGATGTCAAAGGGCGGGTAGTCGGGTGCCGAGGTACCCAGCACCAGTTCGTCGCGGCTGAGCAGCCACTGTTGCTGCTCAGGGGTGAATACCGGCTGCGCCGGCTGTGCAGTCGACCGTGCCAGCAGCGTATAGGGCGCCACCTCCCGCTGCTGTGCTTGGGTCAGGGCACCGGGCAGCAGGAGCACGAGCAGCAGACAGCAAGCGAGAAGGCGCACCATGCTGCCCTCAGACCAGTGCGTTGCGCTTGGCCACTTCGATCAGGTCGACCAATGTGTTGACTTGAAGTTTGTGCATCAGGCGCTTTTTATAGGTGCTGACAGTTTTGCTGCTCAGAAACATGCCCTTGGCAATGTCCTTGTTACTGCGCCCTTGGGCGAAAAGTTGCAATACCATCAACTCGCGGTCATTGACGTGGCGCAGAAGTTCGAGGTCGTTATCGGCAGTGTGTGGGTGTTTGATCGCCTGGCTGGGGAAATAGTTATAGCCTGCCAGCACGGCCTTGATTGCGCTGAGCAACTCGCCCAGGTCTTCCTGCTTGCACACGTACCCGGCCGCGCCGGAATGCATGCAGCGCACGGCAAATAGTGCAGGTGATTGCGCAGTGAGAACCAGCACCTTCAAGGGCAGTGCCATGGACTGGAAACGCGCCAGCACCTCCAGCCCGTCAAGCTTGGGGATGCTGATGTCGAGAATGACCAGGTCGGGTGTGGTCTCGCGAATCATCTGCATGGCGTCGACGCCGTTGTCCGATTCCCCGACGACCCGGTAATTCTGGTTTTCCAGAAGCATACGAACGGCCAACCGGATGACGGGATGATCGTCGACGATAAATATGGAGTGCATGTTCAACTTCCCTGCGTTCTATGAGGGTGACAGGCGGCACCTTATCGCAGATGGAAGTCGTGGGTAACGTGAGGATTGCCCATTCTTTGTTTATGGGAAACGGCTTACAGGATAAAACAAAAGGGGCTACGTAACAGCCGATTAATTGAGGAAGTCAAAAGGTGTTTGGTAACTTTTCATTGGAATTTATGCTCGATGTTTAATAGTGCGCTCAAGTTGTAGGAAGTTTCCTAGCTGGAGCCTGCGGCACGGCCGTGCCACGCCGCAGGGGCCCTGCCTTACGGCGGGCCTGAGCGCCCCGTCATCTCCCGTGCCATTTCGCTGGCGTAGCTGTCCGTCATGCCCGCGATGAAGTCGATCATGCGCAAGAAAGCGCCATACAGCGAGCCGTGAGGGTCGGGTGCATTACTGCCCAGCAGGTCCAGCACGCGGCGGCTCTTGAAGGAAGGGCTGCGCCCACCATGCTGCTCAAGCGCCGCTCCACAGAAGGCATTGAGCAGAATTTCGAGCGTGGTATAGGCACCGATTTCGTGCAGCGTCTTGCGTTTATCCTGGAATATCTTGTTGCGCGCCATCGCCTTTGCCTGCAGCACGCAGCGTTGGGCTGGGCCATGCATGTGCTCGACCAGATCGCCAGGCAGGCGACCGGCCAGCAGCGCCTGCTGTTGTTCGACAAAGGCGTAGGCTGCGGCGTTGGTCAGGTGCTCGATGGCTTTGCCGCGCAGGATCGCCAGCTTGCGCCGACGGGAGTCGTTTGGCCCCAGCTGCCGATAGGTTTCCGGCAGGTCATTGCCCACCAGGTCCAACAGCAGGGCTTCTACCTCTGCGTATTGCAGCAAGTCCATCTCCAGGCCGTCTTCCAGGTCGATCAACCCGTAGCAGATGTCGTCGGCCGCTTCCATCAGGTAAACCAGCGGGTGGCGTGCCCAGCGTTGGTCCTCAAGCAGTGGCAAACCCAGTTTGCGCGCAATTTGTTCGAGCAAGGGCAGTTCGCTTTGGTAGCTGCCGAATTTATGCTTCTTGTAACCCAGCGCGTCGGCGTGGCGAGCGCTCCAAGGGTATTTGAGGTAAGTGCCGAGCGTGGCGTAAGTAAGGCGGGTGCCGCCGTCGAACTGGTGATATTCCAGCTGGGTCAACACCCGGAAGCCCTGGGCGTTACCTTCGAAGTTGAGAAAGTCGGCGCGCTCATCATCGCTCATGTCGTCCAGCCAGCCGCGCCCCGCAGCCTGCTGGAACCAGTGGCGGATAGCATCTTCGCCTGAGTGGCCGAACGGTGGGTTACCGATGTCATGGGCCAGGCAGGCTGACTGCACGATCATCCCAAGGTCGCTGGGTGCACACCAGTCCGGCAGGCTGTTACGCAAGGTTTCGCCTACCCGCATACCCAGTGAGCGGCCCACGCAGCTGACTTCCAGCGAGTGGGTAAGGCGCGTGTGGATATGATCGTTGCTGGTGACCGGATGAACCTGGGTTTTGCGCCCCAAGCGGCGGAATGCGCCAGAGAAGATGATGCGATCATGGTCTTTGTGGAAGGGGCTTCGGCCAAGTTCATCGGCACTGTACTGGGCTTTGCCCAGGCGTTCGCGGGTGAGCAGGGTATGCCAGTCCAAGGCGCGGTCTCCTGTGGGTCCAAAGGGCAAGCATACGCGCTGCCTGCGGCCGTGCAAGGCCGCAGGCTTAGGGGATGTGCGTATTCCGGGCCTTCAGGCGCGGCGATTACCCTGAAGGTAAAGGCGCACCAACGGCAACAAGCTGGTGCCCAGGCGTACGAGGCGTGGCAGGCTGCCGCTGCGAACACCCTTGCCGGTCAGAAAGCCCAGCGCGACGACTGCGCCGATCCCCCACAAGGGTGCATGCTTGATGCCAAGGCCTGCCTGCAGCGAGCCGCCCATGCCGCGCATGCGCCGTACCGGCTCAAGCAGTTGGCCGGTTTCGTGGCGGATTTCCTGCCGGTTCATCTCCATGCGCAAGCGCAGCAAGGCTTTACGCAATTCTTTCGGGTTTCGCGAGGTGGGCAGTTCTGGCAGGTTCATGGCAGAAGGCGCTCCCTGTCCTTGGCAAGTTCTTCGAGAGTGGCATGGAAGGGCGACGATTCATCGAACACCGCGGCCTTCAGGCGCAGACCGCAGTAGACCGCTGCCAGGCCGTAGAACACGCACAGGCCAATGATGCCGGCCAAGCGATAACTGTCCCACAGCAATACCAGTAGCAGGCCGGAGAGGGCCGTCAGCAGCAACAATGCAAACACCAAGGCCAGGCCTGCAAACAGCAACAGGCGCAACGTACGGCCTTTCTGCTCTTGCAGTTCAATGCCGAGCAGTTCGATGTGGTTATGCAAAAGCCCGAGGATGGCGGCACCCAGGCGCCGACCTGCGGCGCCGGCGCCTACAGCATCATTGTCCATGTAAACCCCTTAACGCCGGTTGGCCAGCAAACCGATCAACAGGCCTACGCCAGCGGCGATGCCGATAGCGTGCCAGGGCTTTTCCTGAACATACAGTTCGGCCGTGCCGAGCGCGGCTTCACCACGCTCACGCACTGACTCCTGTGTCTCGTACAGGGTTTCGCGGGCCTGGGCCAGACGCTCATGGATCTGCTCACGCAATTCGTCAGCCTGGTCGCCTGCCAGGTTGGCAGTGTCGGCCAGCAACTTTTCCGTGTCGCGCACCAAGGCCTGGAAGTCAGCCATCAGTACTTCTTGTGCATGCTTTGCCGATTTGCTGGCCATGTGTCTCTCCCTGTCAATCAATGATGGTACTTCGAGTGATGGCACACCCGAAGGTTCAAGTGCGTCAGCTGGTATGAGCTTTGCTAAGGGTTTGCCAGAGGGCTGCTTCGCCATGGTGCGCTGCAAGCTCTGTTTGCGCCGATCAGGGGCGCCCGTCCGAGGCCCTGGCGCTAAACCTTAACCCAAGCCACCTTAGCAGCGATGGGCAACTTCGCAGCGCGGGTCCATTTTCTCGAATGGACCACACCAGCACCGTGATGGTGCATGCCTGCGCCCCCATGAGCTGTCCTGGTGCTTTTTCGCAGGTCTGCCAAACCCATGGAAAATTCGCTCAGTGCGATGGACTCACTGGTCCACGGTTCCAACACCCTGTTCATTCTGATGGGGGCCATTCTGGTACTGGCCATGCACGCCGGCTTCGCGTTTCTTGAAGTAGGCACGGTGCGTTACAAGAACCAGGTCAACGCATTGTCAAAGATCCTCAGCGACTTCGCCGTTTCGGCGCTGGTGTACTTCTTCATCGGTTACTGGATAGCCTACGGCGTAGGTTTTTTCCAGCCAGCGGCTGCGCTCGCCGCTGACCAGGGGTATGCGCTGGTCAAGTGTTTCTTTCTGCTGACCTTTGCTGCTGCGATCCCGGCAATCATTTCGGGCGGTATCGCTGAGCGGGCACGGTTTGTACCGCAGTTGTGCGCCACGGCAGTGATTGTGGCATTCGTCTACCCGTTCTTCGAAGGCATGGTCTGGAATGGCAACCTGGGTGTACAGGCTTGGCTGCAGGCCCGGTTTGCTGCACCGTTTCACGATTTCGCCGGCTCCATCGTGGTGCATGCCATGGGCGGCTGGCTGGCATTGGCCGCAGTCGTGCTGTTGGGGCCACGCCGTGGGCGTTATCGGGACGGCCGCCTGGTGGCATTTGCGCCTTCCAGCATACCGTTCCTGGCGCTGGGCTCGTGGATCCTGATCATCGGCTGGTTCGGCTTCAATGTGATGAGCGCTCAGACGCTGCAAGGGGTCAGCGGGCTGGTGGCGATCAACTCGCTGATGGCCATGGTGGGTGGCACCTTGTCGGCACTGCTGGCCGGGCGCAATGACCCAGGGTTCCTGCATAACGGGCCGCTGGCGGGGCTGGTTGCCATCTGTGCGGGTTCTGACGTGATGCACCCGGCCGGTGCACTGGCGACCGGCCTGGTGGCCGGTGTGCTGTTCGTCTGGACCTTCACCGCCGCGCAGAACCGCTGGAAGATCGATGACGTACTGGGCGTGTGGCCCTTGCACGGCCTGTGTGGGGTCTGGGGTGGGGTGGCGTGTGGCATCTTCGGCCAGACCGCGTTGGGTGGTTTGGGGGGTGTCAGCCTGTGGAGCCAGCTGTTGGGTACCCTGGCCGGGGTGGTGGTGGCGCTGGCCGGTGGGTTTGCGGTGTATGGCACGGTGCGCGCCGTGCTTGGCTTGCGCTTGAGCCACGAGCAGGAATTCGAGGGGGCTGACCTGTCGCTGCACCGCATCGGCGCCACTACCCAGGATTGATCAGGTTTGGGTGCAGGGGCAGCGTTAACGGCCTAGAATAGCGTTCTGCACATGCAACGGAGCCCGCCCCATGCTGCCTGAATGCCAATTGTTCGGCACCCTTGGCTGCCACCTGTGCGAGGTGGCGGAGGCTGTGCTGATGCCTTTCGTCGACCATGGCCTGTTGGTCGAATTGGTGGACATTGCCGACAACGAGGCGCTGTTCGAGCGCTACGGGCTGGTCATCCCGGTGTTGCGCCGCTGCGACAACGGGGGTGAGTTGCACTGGCCATTCGATGCCGAACAGGTCGTGGCTTTCCTGGAGCAATGAGGCCCCTGGAGGATCCCTGACCCTGCTCCAAGTGGGCGGTGATAGGTGAATGCTTGGCCGGCGGCACACGGGTGCCGACCTGGTCAACCTTCATCGGAATCGCCTGTCATGCTGCTTACCCCGCACTTCACCCTAAGGGAAATGATCGTGTCCCAGTTAGCCGCCCGGGACGGGTTCGACAACACCCCGCCAGGCCCTGTGGTCGACAACCTCAAGCTGCTGTGCAACACCCTGGAGCAGGTGCGCGCCCTGTTCGACGCCCCCATCATCATTAGCAGTGGCTACCGCAGCGAGCGCCTTAACACGTTGATTGGTGGCTCCGCCAAAAGCCAGCATGTGCAGGGGCTTGCGGCCGATTTCACGGTCATCGAGGTATGCCCGCGTGAAACAGTACAGCGCATCTGCGAGAGCCCCATTGGGTTCGACCAGCTGATTCTGGAGTTCGACAAGTGGGTGCACCTGTCAGTCAGCCGTGGGGCGCCAAGGCGGCAGGTGTTGACCATACGCAAGGGCAGCGGTTACCTGCCCGGCCTGCAATAGGGTGCATTGACGACCACGGAGGGATGTTCGTATGCTGTATATAAATACAGTGTCGAGGTGAATCCATGCTCAATGTCGAGCAATTGAAGTACAGCGTCAACCGCATGCCTGTTGAGCGGGTGGCCGACGCTGTCCTGGAGCTGCGCCTCGAAGGGCTGGTGACCGACAACCTCACGCCTTTTGGCAAAGTGCATTTCAATACCTGTTTTGCCGAGATCGAGGCCTTGTTCCAGCGTGCGGGGTACCACCGTGGCCTCGATGTGGTGGGTTATGAGGGGCTGCTGTACGCCCTCTACGACCCGGGGCGCTGGGAGCCCGTGCAGGTGTTGCGGTGGTTGAAGGCACGCAGCGAGGCGTTGGCCCAGGCTGGCTGACAGCGCAAGCATGGGGGATAATGCGCGGCCTTGCCCGCTTCGAGCCACGCCATGACCACGCCCTTCGACCCCGCCCAGCAGCAAGCCAGCACGGTGTGCTTGCCACCGGGGGGCTGGGCAACCGTGCTCGACTGCTTGTGCGATCACTTCAAGGCCATCGACCGTAGCCAGTGGCTCGACCGTTTTGCCCGTGGCCGGGTGCTGGATGCGCAGGGGCGGCCGGTAGCGGCCAGCCTGCCGTACAAGCGGGGCATGCGCCTGCATTATTTTCGCGAGGTGCCCAATGAGCGGGTCATTCCTGCCCAGGAAGTGGTGCTGCATGCTGACGAACACCTTGTGGTGGCCGACAAACCGCATTTTCTGCCCGTGACGCCTGGCGGCGAATACGTGGAGCAAACGCTGCTGCGCCGGTTGATCCGCCGCCTCGACAACCCGAACCTGGTCCCGTTGCATCGGATAGACCGCCATACTGCGGGCCTGGTGCTGTTTTCTGCCAACCCGAACTCCCGCAGCGCCTACCAGCGGCTGTTCCCCGAGCGGCGTATCGAAAAACGCTATCAGGCCATTGCCGCCGCCATGCCGCAGCACAGCTTTCCGCTGGTGCATAAAAGCCGTCTGGAGCACGGGGAGCCGTTTTTCCGCATGCATGAGGTGGACGGGCAGGCCAACAGCGAAACCGTGGCTGAAGTGCTGGAAAAGAATGGCGGGCTATGGCGCTACGGCCTGTCCCCGGTAACTGGCAAGACCCACCAACTGCGGGTTCACATGGCCGCGTTGGGGGCGGGTATCAGCAACGATCCTTTTTACCCCCACCTGCGCACTGTCGAAGATGACTACCAACAACCGCTGAAACTGTTGGCCCAGAGCTTGCGTTTTGTCGACCCGCTGTCTGGCGAGGAACGCTATTTCCAGAGCCGTCTGCAACTCGACTGGTAACGCCTGCAAAGGCGCCCGGTAACGGGCGCCTGGCGTACAGGCCTCAGCGGTTGAACCGCTCCACCAGCGAATACTGGCTGCCGGCAGTCGTGTTCAGCTCCTCGCTCAACAGCGCCGAATGCTGCGCCTGCTCGGCTGTTTGGTCAGCAAGGTCGGCAATGGTGCTGATGTTGCGGCTGATCTCGTCGGCCACGGCAGTCTGTTCTTCAGTTGCGGCAGCAATCTGGGTGGCCATGTCGGTGATGTTGGCCACTGCCTCACTGATGCCCACCAGCGCCTCGTCGGCCTGCATCACCCGATCCACCCCCTCCTGCGCCTGACGGTGACCGCTTTCCATGGTGGTGACGGCATTGCTGGCGGTCTGTTGCAGCTTGGCGATCAGGCTGTGGATCTGCCCAGTGGACTCGGCGGTACGCTGGGCCAACTGGCGCACCTCATCGGCGACCACCGCGAAACCACGCCCCATCTCACCCGCGCGCGCTGCCTCGATGGCTGCGTTGAGGGCCAGCAGGTTGGTCTGGTCGGCAATGCCTTTGATCACATCCACCACGCCGCCGATCTCGTCACTGTCCTTGGCCAGCTGGGTCACGGTCTGCCCGGTTTCGCCAACTGCCGCCGACAGGCGCTCGATGGCTTCACGGGTTTCACCCGCAATCTGCCGACCCTGGCCAGTAAGGCGGTTGGCCTCCTGGGTGGCATCGGCGGTGCGTTGCACGTGGTTGGCCACTTCCTGGGTAGTGGCGGCCATCTGGTTGACGGCGGCAGCAACCTGCTCGGTTTCCACCCGCTGGCGTTCCAGCCCCGAAGAGCTCTTGTGTGCCAATACATCGGATTGACGCGCCTGGTCGCTCAAGTGCTCGGCGGTATCCTGCAGGCGTGTCAGGCAGGTTTTCATGCGTGCGTCCTGGCTCAGCATGGCCATTTCCAGGCGTGCCTGCACCCCGCGGCTGTCTGTGTACATTTGCGCGATCAGCGGGTCGGACGTGGTCTGTTCGGCCAGGCGCAGCAGGCGCTTGAGCCCGCGCTGCTGCCAGGTCAGGCCCAGCAGGCCCAAGGGCACGGAAAGCGCCGCGGCCAACGCGAAGCCCCAGGAGTGCCCCAGCCATATGCCAATCAGGAAGCCGATCTGGCTGATCAGAATGAAGGGCAGCCAGTCCTGCAGCACTGGCAGCCAGCGGTCGCGGCGCGGGACCGCGGGTTTGCCCTGGTTGATGCGCTGGTACAACGCCTCGGCGCGGCGGATCTGCTCAGCGGTCGGCTTGACCCTGACCGATTCGAAACCGACAACCTGGTTGTTTTCGAAAACCGGTGTGACATAGGCATTGACCCAGTAATGGTCGCCGGTCTTGCAGCGGTTCTTGACGATACCCATCCAGGGCTGGCCCTGCTTGAGGGTTCGCCACATGTGGGCGAACACGGCGGCCGGCACGTCGGGGTGACGGACCAGGTTGTGCGGCGCACCCATCAGCTCTTCGCGGGTAAAACCGCTGATTTCGATGAACGCATCGTTGCAGTAGGTAATAACGCCTTTGGCATTGGTGGTGGAGATCAACCGCTGCTTGGCAGGGAAAGTCCGTTCTCTCTGGGTAATCGGCTGGTTGTTACGCATGGCTTGGATGTCCGCGGGGCTTTGGAGGGCTATCGGCACGCCGCGTGTTTTGTTGAGGGAATATTTGCAGGGCTTGATCCAAGGCAATACGCCAGTAACGCACTTGAATTACCGAACGTGAAAGTTCGCAGGTGATAGCCGCAATAACGCGCTTTTTATTGCGTTTAAGTGACGGCGCGGTGAACTATTCATTGCGCTGATTGTAGGGGCACCTGCGCGCAGGGCGCAGGTGCGCCATTGCTTTCACGCCGCTATGAGTTGGCGCAACACGTAATGCAGGATGCCGCCGGCCTTGAAGTATTCCACCTCATTGAGGGTGTCGATGCGGCACAACACCTCGATGTCCAGCTGTTGCCCATCCTCGCGGGTGATGCGCAGTGGCAAGCTCATGCCGGGGTGAATGTGCACGCCTTCAAGGCCGGTTAGCTCGATCTGCTCCCTGCCGGTGAGGCCCAGCTGCTTGCGGTCGTGCCCAGCCTTGAACTGCAGAGGGAGCACGCCCATGCCGACCAGGTTCGAGCGGTGGATACGCTCGAAGCTCTCGGCAAGCACAGCCTTGACCCCCAGCAGGTTGGTGCCCTTGGCCGCCCAGTCGCGGCTGGAACCAGTGCCGTACTCCTGGCCGGCAATCACCACCAGCGGTGTGCCGTCCTGTTGGTAACGCATGGCGGCATCGTAGATGGACAGTTTCTCACCCGTGGGTACGTACAAGGTGTTACCACCTTCCTCGCCGCCGAGCATTTCATTGCGGATGCGAATATTGGCAAAGGTGCCCCGCATCATGACTTCGTGGTTGCCGCGGCGCGATCCGTAGGAGTTGAAATCCCTGGGCTCCACACCTTTGTCACGCAAATAACGCCCTGCCGGGCTGTCGGCCTTGATGTTGCCCGCAGGCGAGATGTGGTCGGTGGTGACCGAGTCGCCCAACAGCGCCAGTATGCGTGCGCCACGGATGTCGGTGATCTGCGGGGCGGGCCCCTCGATCCCCTCGAAGAAGGGCGGGTGCTGGATATAGGTGGAGTCGTCCTGCCACACATAGGTAGCAGCCTGCGGCACTTCGATGGCCTGCCACTGGGCATCGCCAGCAAACACCTCGGCGTACTCCTTGTGGAACATCGCGGTGTCGACCTTGGCTACCGCAGCAGCCACTTCCTGCTGGGTGGGCCAGATGTCCTTCAGGTAGACAGGCTGGCCATGCTTGTCGGTGCCCAGCGGGTCCTTGGTCAGGTCCACACGCACACTGCCAGCCAAGGCATAGGCCACCACCAGGGGCGGGGAGGCCAGCCAGTTGGTCTTGACCAGTGGGTGCACCCTGCCTTCGAAGTTGCGGTTGCCCGACAGCACCGAGGCGACAGTCAGGTCGGCGTTGGCAATGGCTTTTTCAATCGGCTCGTCCAGCGGCCCGGAGTTACCGATGCAGGTGGTGCAGCCATAGCCCACCAGGTCGAAGCCCAGTTCGTCGAGGTAGGGCGTAAGCCCGGCCGCGTGGAAGTACTCCGTGACCACCTTCGAACCAGGGGCCAGCGAGCTCTTGACCCACGGCTTGCGTTGCAGGCCTTTTTCCAGGGCCTTTTTGGCAACCAGGCCTGCCGCCATCATGACGCTGGGGTTGGACGTGTTGGTACACGAGGTGATGGCCGCAATGACCACCGCGCCGTCGCGCAGCGTGTGGGTTTGCCCCTGGTGGCTGTAGTCGATTTCGCCGGCCTGGTCAGCATTGCCAACGGCCACGCCGCCGCCGCCCTCGCTCTCCAACCGCCCGACTTCGCGAGCAAGCGGTTTGGGCTGCAGTTCGATGAAGTGGTCGAAGGCCTGGCTGACCTGGCCCAGTGCTACCCGATCCTGAGGGCGCTTGGGCCCTGCCAGGCTGGATTCCACATCGTGCATGTCCAGGGCCAGCGTGTCGCTGAACAACGGTTCCTGGCCCGGTAGGCGCCACAGCCCCTGGGCCTTGCAGTAGTGCTCCACCAGTTCCACGGTGGCAGCCGGCCGGCCCGACAGCCTCAGGTAGTCCAGGGTTACATCATCCACCGGGAAGAAACCGCACGTGGCGCCGTATTCCGGTGCCATGTTGGCGATGGTTGCACGGTCGGCCAGGGGCAGCTCGGCCAGGCCGTCGCCGTAGAATTCGACGAACTTGCCCACCACGCCTTTCTTGCGCAGCATTTGGGTCACCGTCAGCACCAGGTCGGTGGCGGTGATGCCTTCGCGCAGCTTGCCGGTCAGCTTGAAGCCAATCACCTGCGGTATCAGCATCGATACCGGCTGGCCGAGCATCGCCGCTTCCGCTTCGATGCCGCCCACACCCCAGCCCAGCACGCCCAGGCCATTGATCATGGTGGTGTGCGAGTCGGTGCCCACCAGCGTGTCGGGGAACGCGTAGGTACGGCCGTCCGCCTCGCGGGTCCAGACCGTACGGCCCAGGTATTCAAGGTTGACCTGGTGGCAGATGCCGGTGCCCGGTGGTACCACGCTGAAGTTGTCGAAGGCACTTTGGCCCCAGCGCAGGAATGCGTAGCGCTCGCCGTTGCGCTGCATTTCGATGTCGACGTTTTCGCCGAAAGCCTGTGCAGTGCCGTAGTGGTCGACCATCACCGAGTGGTCGATGACCAGGTCCACCGGCGACAGCGGGTTGATGCGTTGTGGGTCGCCGCCGGCCTTGGCCATGGCCGCGCGCATGGCGGCCAGGTCGACCACTGCCGGGACGCCGGTAAAGTCCTGCATCAGCACGCGGGCCGGGCGGTATTGGATTTCGCGGTCCGAGCGGCGCTCGGTCAGCCACTGGGCCAGCGCGTGCAGGTCGTCGCGGGTGACGGTTTTGCCGTCTTCCCAGCGCAGCAGGTTTTCCAGCAGCACCTTCAGCGACATGGGCAGGCGCTGCAGGTCACCCAACTGGCGGGCGGCCTCGGCAAGGCTGAAATAGTGGTAGGTCTGGTTGCCGACTTGTAGCGGCTTGAGGGTTTTCAGGCTATCGAGCGAGGGCATTGCCAACTCCTTCTGCGCCGGTGCCAGGCAACGACGCAAGGGGTTGCCGGTAGCACCGCTGTGTACCAGCCCGCACGGCACGGGCCTGGCTGAATGGTCAGGTTAGTCCGGTTTGCGTTACCTGACCCTTTTCTGGACCGGCGGGGCATGTCGCAGGTTCCGAACTTCCTTTATCATCGCGGCCCTGCCGGCGCCTTGGGTGCGCCAGCCGTCGTGGAGTGAGAGATGAATACCCTGTTCATGCATTGCCGGCCCGGTTTCGAGGGCGAGGTGTGCGCCGAGATCAGCGAACACGCTGCCCGTGTGGGCGTTGCCGGTTACGCCAAGGGCAAGGCGCATGGCGCCTGCGCCGAGTTCGTCTGTAGCGAGGCGGGCGCTGCCGAGCGGCTGATGGGCGCGCTGCGCTTCAGCCAGTTGATCTTTGCGCGGCAGTGGGCATGTGGTGGGTACATCGAGTTGCCGGAAACCGACCGCATCAGTGTGCTGCTGGAGCAGCTGGCGGGCCAGCCGGTGTTCGGCAGCCTTTGGCTGGAAGTGCTGGACAGCAATGACGGCAAGGAACTGTCCACGTTCTGCCGCAAGTTCGAGGCGCCGTTGCGCAAGGCGCTGGAGAAGGCTGGCCGGCTGGTCGAGGACACCTCACGCCCGCGCTTGCTGCTGACCTTCATCAGCGGCCGACGGGTGTTTGCCGGTAGTGCACCGCCTGCCAACAGCGCGCTTTGGCCAATGGGCATCCCGCGCCTGAAGTTCCCCCGCGAAGCGCCCAGCCGTTCGACGTTGAAGCTGGAAGAAGCCTGGCACCAGTTCATCCCGCGGGAGCAGTGGGAGCAGCGCCTGGGCGACGACATGACGGGGGTGGACCTGGGTGCTTCGCCTGGCGGCTGGACGTATCAGCTGGTGCGACGGGGCATGCTGGTCACGGCCATCGATAACGGGCCTATGGCAGAAAGCCTCATGGACACGGGGTTGGTGCAGCATTTGATGGCCGATGGTTTCACCTGGCGGCCGAAGCAGGCGGTGGACTGGATGGTGTGTGACATCGTCGAGAAGCCAGCACGGACCACTTCGCTGATCGAAACGTGGTTAGGCGAAGGGCTGTGTCGGGAGGCGGTAGTCAACCTCAAGTTGCCGATGAAACAGCGGTATGCAGAGGTGCGGCGGTTGCTGGATCGGATGGAGGCGACGTTCAAGGCGAGCAAGGTGAGGGTGTCGATTGCTTGCAAGCAGCTTTACCATGACCGTGAGGAAGTGACGTGTCATTTGCGGCGGTTGGATCTGAAACCGCGCCAGTGATGGCAGCCACGGGCATGCCTTGGTTTGTGCGGTGGTGCTTGGTCTCGCAGGCAAAACCATTATCGAGGCGAGCACCATCCAGCTTGGTCCACACCGAACAATGCGCGACAATGGCAATCATTTTGCGGAGCCCTCCATGACCGACTTCACCCCTGATGCCACCCTCGACGCCACGGGCCTGAATTGCCCTGAACCGGTGATGATGCTGCACCAGCACGTGCGTGATCTGGCCGCAGGCGGCCTGCTCAAGGTCATCGCCACCGACCCCTCCACGCGCCGCGACATCCCCAAGTTCTGCAACTTTCTTGGCCACGAACTGCTGCAGCAACAGGAAGAGGCTGGCACCTTCCTGTACTGGATCCGCAAGAAAGCCGACTGAAGCGCTCTGGAACACACCCCGCGTTGCGCCTACACTGCGCTGCCCAGACAGGAGAGCGCCATGCTGATAGTTGCCGACGAGAATATCCCGCTGCTCGATGCATTCTTCCAGGGCTTCGGCGAGATACGCCGATACCCAGGGCGGGGGCTCGATGCTGCCAGCGTCAGGGATGCCGACATTCTGCTGGTACGCTCCGTCACCAAGGTGGATCGCCAACTGCTTGAAGGCAGCCGCGTGCGCTTCGTGGGTACGTGCACCATTGGTACCGACCACCTCGACCTCGATTACTTCACCCAAGCGGGTATCCGCTGGAGCAGCGCCCCTGGCTGCAATGCCCGAGGCGTGGTGGATTACGTATTGGGCAGCCTGCTGACACTTGCCGACCTCGAAGGGGTTGCGCTGCCTGACAAGGTCTACGGTGTGGTGGGCGCCGGTGAGGTGGGCGGGCGGCTGGTGCGTGTGCTACGTGGCCTGGGGTGGAAGGTCATGGTGTGCGACCCGCCGCGCCAGGCTGCCGAGGGCGGTGATTACGTCAGCCTTGATGCCATCCTGGAACACTGCGATGTGATCAGCCTGCATACGCCCCTGCAGCGCGGCGGGGGTTGCCCTACCTGGCATCTGCTCGGCCAGCCGCAACTGGCCCGCCTGCGCCCCGGTGCCTGGGTGCTCAATGCCAGCCGCGGGCCCGTCATCGACAATGCAGCCTTGCGCGAACTGCTGAACGCGCGTGCCGATGTGCACGCTGTATTGGACGTGTGGGAAGGGGAGCCGGAGGTCGACCTGCCATTGGCCGACCTGTGCACGCTGGCCACCCCGCATATCGCAGGCTACAGCCTCGATGGCCGCCAGCGCGGTACCGCACAGATCTACCAGGCGCTGTGCCGCTATTTGGGCGTTGATGAGCAGGTGGCGCTAGCCGACCTGCTGCCACGCCCGCCACTGGCGCAGATCGAGCTGGATGCCGGTGCGGATCTGCAATGGGCACTGGCTACCCTGTGCCGTGCGGTCTATGACCCACGCCGCGACGATGCGGATTTGCGCCGCAGCCTCAGTGACGACAGCCAACGGCAACGGGCAGCGTTCGACCAGCTGCGCAAGCACTACCCGCCGCGTCGTGAAATCGAGGGCCTGGCCGTTCATGTACGTGGAGACTCGCCGCAATTGGTGCAGATGGTAGGGGCGTTGGGCGCAAGGCTGGTTTGAAAACAGCCGAGCAGGGGTTGGCGAACAACGCCATCTAGCGGGCGAAAAAAACCCGGCACAGGTGCCGGGTTACAGGAAATTCGCCAATCAGTCCTTGCGTACGCGCTCCACCCGGCTTTCTTCCAAGGCTTTGCAGGCCTGCTGGATCATCTGCTCGGTGATGGGTACCTCACGCCCCTGTGCGTCGATCAGGGCGCCGGCAACCTTTTGCTGCGGTGCGCACCCAGGCTTGGCGTGGTGGTCGTGGTTGGATTGCACGTTCATGCATGGTCTCCTCTTCAGTGACGGAATCAGGTTAACCCTGCGCCATGACCAGGCGGGGACAAGCCTCTCGCGGGCCAGGCAGGCACAGTGCAACAGATACGGCGCAAAAGCTCCATACCAGGGTTAGATCGATAGGCTATAGCAGCCTCCGGCAGTTCCATGAGGGGGGATGAGTGGTAGGCTGGAGGGCCCACCTTTTTGTGATAACCCCCATGCCTCACTCCGATGCTCGCCCACGCCGCGCCTTGCGCCTGGCCTGGCAGTTCGTTCGCCCCTACCGCCAGCGCGTGCTGCTGGCGCTGCTGGCACTGGTTGTGACCGCAGCCATTACCCTGTCCATGGGGCAAGGCATACGGTTGCTGGTGGATCAGGGGTTCATGACCGGGTCGGTGCACCAGCTCAACCAGACTATCGCGCTGTTCATGGCGTTGGTTGTTGCTCTGGCGTTGGGAACGTTCAGCCGCTTTTACCTGGTGTCGTGGATTGGCGAGCGCTGTGTGGCGGATATCCGTCGGGCGGTGTTCGACCACCTGCTGACGCTGCACCCTGGGTTTTTCGAAGACAACCGCAGCTCCGAAATACAGTCGCGGCTGACCGCCGATACCACCTTGCTGCAGTCGGTGATCGGTTCGTCCCTGTCCATGTTCCTGCGTAATGCGTTGATGGTGATCGGCGGGGTGATTGTGCTGTTCATCACCAATCCCAAACTGACCAGCATCGTGGTGGTGACGCTGCCAGTGGTGCTCGCCCCGATTCTGTTGTTCGGTCGCCGGGTACGCAGCCTGTCGCGCCTGAGCCAGGACCGGGTGGCGGACGTGGGCAGTTACGTGGCCGAAACCCTCGGCCAGATCAAGACTGTGCAGGCCTATACCCATCAGGCCCACGACCGCGAGCAGTTTGCCGAGGCTGTCGAAGAGGCGTTTTCGGTGGCCCGCAAGCGTATTGCCCAGCGAGCCTGGCTGATCACGCTGGTCATCATGCTGGTGCTCGGGGCGATTGGGGTGATGTTGTGGGTAGGCGGTACGGACGTTATCGCTGGGCGCATTTCGGCCGGCGAGCTGGCGGCGTTCGTGTTCTATAGCCTGATCGTGGGGAGTGCGTTCGGTACGCTGAGCGAAGTGATTGGCGAGCTGCAGCGGGCGGCGGGCGCGGCTGAGCGCATTGCCGAACTGCTGGCCGCCACCAGTGTGATCCAGCCCCCTGCACCAGCACAGCAGCTGCCCCTGGCGCGGGCGAGCGGGCGCATCGCGCTGCACAACATCGTGTTTGCCTACCCCTCACGCCCGGCAGTGGCAGCCATTGACCACCTCAGCCTGGAGATCGAGCCTGGGCAGACGGTGGCGCTGGTTGGGCCTTCGGGGGCTGGCAAGTCCACCCTGTTCGACTTGCTGCTGCGCTTCCATGACCCACAGCAGGGGCGCATCCTGCTTGATGGCATCGCAATTGACCAGCTCGAACCTGACACGTTACGCCGGCAATTCGCCCTGGTGGCGCAGAACCCCTCGCTGTTTCGCGGTACGGTGGCGGCGAATATCCGCTATGGCCGGCCGCAGGCCACCGACGTGCAGGTTGAAGCGGCGGCGCAGGGTGCCCATGCGGACGCGTTCATCCGCCAATTGCCGCAGGGTTACCAGACCCTCCTCGGGGAGGGTGGCATCGGCCTGTCCGGTGGCCAGCGACAACGCATCGCGATAGCCCGGGCCTTGTTGGTGGATGCGCCGGTGCTGCTGCTCGATGAGGCCACCAGCGCCTTGGATGCGCAAAGCGAGTACCTGATTCAACAGGCACTCCCCGCACTGATGGCAGGCCGGACCACGCTGGTGATCGCCCACCGCCTGGCGACGGTGCAGCATGCCGACCGCATCGCAGTGATCGATAAAGGCCGCGTGGTTGCGGTGGGCACTCACCGCCAGTTGATCGAGACCAGCCCGCTGTATGCGCGGCTGGCTTCGTTGCAGTTCAACACCGATTAGCCTGCAGCGGGGTTGTCATATTTTTGTAGTAATTGCCTGAGACTATCTGCCCAACTGTTGTGCACGTGCTCGAACTGGCTGCTATCTGCTTGATGGCAGCTTTTTTTTGGCCTGCCTTCCGGGACAGGGAGTGTCTAGACGGGTGTCGCGTGCGCGCGCCGTTTCTTCCCTTCCTGTTTTTGAGATGCATGATGTTTAGCAAATCCCTCAAGGTGCAGATTCTGCTGATGCTGGGCGGTAGCCTGGCGGCCATGTTGCTGATCGCGCTGGTGTCCTTTCAGTTCCTGTCTTCCAGCGTTCGTAGCTATGCCCAATTGGTGGACGGGCCACTGCAGGCCTCCCAGATGATCGAAGAGGCCAATCTTCAGTTCAAGATTCAGGTGCAGGAATGGAAAAACGTGCTGCTGCGCGGGCGTCAGCCTGCGGATATGGACAAGTACTGGCAGCAGTTCCAGGCGCGAGAACAGCAGGTGCAACAACTGCTGGACCAATTGATCGAGCGCAGTGACAGCCGCTTGAAGGGGCCACTGCAGCAACTGCGTGACAGCCACCTGCAACTGGGGCAGGACTACGAGCGCGGGCGTCAGGCCTTTATCGCCGCCGGGGGCGACCCATTTGCCGGCGACCTCGCGGTGAAGGGCGTAGACCGCGCGGCCAGCGAGCAGATGAGCCAGCTAGTCGAGCAGTTGCGTGCCGAGGCCGGCCAACGTGCCGGCGTCATCAGTGCCAATGCCGAACGTACCGTTTGGCTGGGCCTGCTGGTGATGCTGGCCTCAACACTGCTGGTAGGCCTGCTGAGCCTGTGGCTGGTGAATCGCAGCCTGGTCCAGCCTATACGGCAACTGATCGACTACGTCGCTCAGCTCAGCCAAGGCCGGTTCGAAGGCCGCGTGGAAAGCCGCCGGCAGGATGAGCTGGGGCGCCTGGCGAAGGCGGCCAACACCTTGCGGGATTTTCTGGCCGAGACCGTTGGCCGGCTCAAGGGCAATGCCCACGAGCTCGAGGACGCCAGCGGCCAGCTGCGCCACATTGCCAGCGAGATGGCAAACGGTACCGAAGACCAGTTCCAGCGTACCGACCAGGTCGCCACCGCCATGCACGAGATGTCTGCCACGGCCCAGGAAGTTGCCCGGCACGCCGCCGAGGCGGCGCGGGCAGCGGATGACGCCGACCAGGGTGCCCAGGCGGGTGAGCAGGTGATGCAGCAGACCATCGACATCATCGGCATGGTGAACCGGGAAATCACCGGCACGGCGGCGGTGATCCGCCACCTGGAAACCGACAGCGCACGTATTGGTAAAGTGCTTGAGGTCATCCGTGGTATCGCCGAGCAGACCAACCTGCTGGCTCTCAACGCTGCCATCGAAGCGGCCCGGGCTGGTGAGGCCGGGCGTGGCTTTGCCGTGGTGGCGGACGAGGTGCGCAGCCTGGCGCAGCGCACCGCTGCCTCGATTGCCGAGATCCACCAGATTATCGACGCCGTGCAGGGTGGTGCGGTTGAAGCGGTGAAGGCCATCCAAAGCGGCCAGCAGCGCAGCGAAGAGGGTGCCGAGCAAGTGCAGCAGGCGGGCCAGATGCTGCGGCGCATCACCTTGGCCGTCGAGGCCATTCGCGATATGAACAGGCAAATTGCCACGGCCGCCGAAGAGCAGACCAGTGTGGCCGAGGACATCTCCCGCAACCTGGTCGAAATCACCCGCATCGCGACCGCAAACCAACAGGCGGTGCAACACACCGAGCAAGCGGGGCAGCGCCTGCATGGGTTATCTGGGCAATTGGCGCAGGTGACCTCGCGGCTCAGCGCCTGAGGCGTTGCAATCCACAAAAAAGGCACAACAAAAAGCCCGCTCATGGCGGGCTTTTTGACAAGGATTTGGTCGGAGAGACAGGATTCGAACCTGCGGCCTTCTCGTCCCGAACGAGACGCGCTACCTGGCTGCGCTACACTCCGATGAACAAAATCCTACTGCATCCCGATTTTGCACGCAAGCCCTTGTTGTTAAAAGGGGCTTTGCCAAAATCGGGTGCCTGATCAGAGCTCTTTGACGGTACGGATCTGGTCTTTGTTCAAGCGCATGCGCTTGCCGTCCAACTGCTCGAATTCGTAGAAGCCGGAGTCTTCATCGTAGGACGGTTTGTCCACGGCCTGAATTTCGCGGCCGTCGTTCAGCGTAATGACCGATGGGGTCGAGCAGCCTGCGAGGGCGGTCATGCCCGCAGCGAGCAGGAAGGCGGGAAGGGTCCGTTTGATCATCGTGGTTCTCCAAGTGCGATGGTGCAAGATGACAGTTAAGACGCGGGACGTTAGTGCAAGTTCCTTTCAAGTGCAGCATAACGGCAATGCCGTTGCTTGATCCAGCGCAAGCGCGGGGCACATCCTCTGTCGGCGCATGGGCTGTGATATAACTGCGGCCATTGCATGTACTTGTGATGGATACCCATGAGAGCCAAGGCAGATACCCCCTTTGTACCGCTGAACATTGCTGTGCTCACCGTCAGCGATACCCGTACCTTCGACACCGATACCTCTGGCCAGGTCTTCGTTGACCGGCTGAGCGCTGCAGGCCACCGTCTGGCCGAACGCGTGCTGCTCAAGGACGACCTGTACAAGATCCGTGCGCAGGTGGCCACCTGGATCGCCGATGACCAGGTACAAGTGGTGCTGATCACCGGCGGTACCGGCTTCACCGGCAGGGATAGCACCCCAGAGGCGGTCACCTGCCTGCTCGACAAGCAGGTAGAGGGTTTTGGCGAGCTGTTCCGCCAGATATCAGTGGCTGATATCGGGACATCGACGGTGCAGTCCCGGGCCCTGGCCGGCCTTGCCAATGGCACCCTGGTGTGCTGCTTGCCTGGCTCGACCAATGCCGTGCGCACAGGCTGGGACGGCATCCTGGCCGAGCAGCTTGATGCGCGGCATCGCCCGTGCAATTTTGTCCCCCACCTGAAGCAGGCAGCGGCCTGTGAAAGCCGTGGTTGAGGCGATTCAGGCCAGCGCGCTGATGCCGGTGGAGCAGGCCCTCGACCATTTGCTGGCGCTGGCCGATGCTGCGCCGCTGCGCGAAGTGCAGACCGTTGCACTGGCCGAAGCACAGGGCAGGGTGCTGGCAACGGACCTGGTGGCGTCCCTCGACCTGCCACCTTGGCCCAACAGTGCCATGGACGGGTACGCATTGCGCATGGCTGACTGGCAGGGCCAGCCGCTACCCGTCAGCCAGCGGATTTTTGCCGGCCATGCACCGCAGCCATTGCAACCAGGCACTTGTGCGCGCATTTTTACCGGGGCACCCGTGCCGCAGGGCGCCGACTGTGTGGAAATGCAGGAAAATGCCGCGCTTGGCGATGACGGCCGTGTCACCTTCCTGCAGGCTTTGAGCCCTCAGCAGAATATTCGTCCCCAAGGCCAGGAAACCCGCAAGGGCGAGCAGGTGATGGCTGCCGGCACTCGGCTGGGGCCGATCGAGTTGGGCCTTGCTGCCACATTGGGGCACGGGCACCTGGATGTGGTGCGCAAAGTGCGCGTTGCCGTGCTGTCTACAGGTGACGAGCTGGTCGAGCCTGGCCTGCCGCTGGGGCCTGGGCAGATCTACAACAGCAACCGCCAACTGTTGCTCAGCTGGTTGCTGCGCTTGGGCTGTGACGTGGTAGATGCTGGCATCCTGCCCGATGACCTGGCGCGCACGCGAGCCTGCCTCGCAGACCTGAGGGATGTCGACCTGATCTTGTCCACCGGTGGGGTGTCTGTCGGTGAGGCGGACTACCTGGGCGCTGCCCTGCGCGAGGCCGGTGAATTGGCGCTGTGGAAGCTGGCAATCAAACCGGGCAAGCCGCTCACGTTCGGCTATTTCCAGGGTGTGCCGGTGATCGGCCTGCCGGGTAACCCGGCCTCCACCCTGGTCACCTTCGGCCTGCTGGCCAGGCCTTACCTGCTCCGCCGGCAAGGGGTTGCCGATGTGACCCCGTTGAGTTTCCCCATGCCGGCCGGCTTCGACTGGCCCAAGCCTGGTAACCGCCGGGAGTACCTGCGTGCGCGCATCGAGCAAGGCCAGGTGCGTATCTACAAAAACCAGAGTTCAGGTGTGCTGCGCAGCGCAGTGTGGGCTGAGGGCCTGGTCGAGGTGCTTGAGGGCACCACACCGAAGCAGGGCGACAGCGTACGGTTCATTCCTTTCAGCGAATTGCTCGGCTGAGCGGCCTCGGTGCCTGCACCCGCTATTTTCGGGGGTGCATGCAACGAATATGCGCTGCGAATGGTCGAGATCTGGGTTGGTCAATTTCACGGAGACACCTTCATGCTAGGGCGCAAGGCGATGCTGATCCTGCACGGCAAGCAGGCGATGAACGAAGAGCTGCGCAGTGCCGTGCATGCCCTGCGGGACACGGGCTGGCAGTTGGATGTCAGGGTGACCTGGGAGGGTGGCGATGCCCAGCGCCTGGTCGGCGAAGCGCTGGCAGCAGGTTACCCGCACATCCTTGCAGGTGGTGGCGATGGCACCTTGCGCGACGTGGCTGAAGCCATGGGGCTGGCGGGCACGCAGGCGAGCCTCGCGCTGTTGCCGCTGGGTACCGCGAATGATTTTGCCAAGGCTGCCGGTATCCCCCTGGAACCTGCTGCCGCACTGGCCCTGCTCAACCAGCCTGCCCAGGCAATTGACCTGGGCCAGGTAGGCGAGCAGCTGTTTCTGAACATGGCGACCGGTGGCTTTGGCAGCCAGGTCACGGCCAGCACCTCTGAGGACCTGAAAAAGGTGCTCGGCGCTGCAGCCTATCTGTTTACCGGGTTATCGCGGTTCAGTGAGCTGCAAGCCGCGTCCGTCGAACTGCAAGGGCCGGATTTCCACTGGCAAGGGGATTTGCTGGCCCTCGGTATCGGCAATGGCCGTCAAGCCGGCGGGGGGCAGGTGCTATGCCCCGAAGCGGTGGTCAATGACGGCCTGCTGGATATCGCCATCCTGCCAGCACCCACCGAGGTGGTGGGCGCCCTGCGTGATCTTTTCGGGGGCGAAGGGTTGTTCATCAGGGCGAGGCTGCCGTGGGTGGAGGTGAAGAGTTCCCAGGGGCTGGACATCAACCTGGACGGTGAGCCCCTGAAGGCAGACAGCCTGCGCTTTGCAGCCAAACCCGCGGCCTTGCGCCTGCACCTGCCCAGTGCCTCGCCGCTGCTCAGTCATCCAGGCTGATAATTTTCTCCCGCACGGCAAACAGCACCAGCCCGGCCACGTCATGAATCTGCAGGCGTTTCATCACTTGTGAACGGTGGGTTTCCACGGTCTTGATCGAAAGACCAAGGCCGGCTGCTATTTCGCGGGTCGATTTGCCACGCACGATCAGGCGCAGAATTTCCAACTGCCGGGCGGTGAGGTTGTGGCGATCGCACGCCGCATGCTTGCCGTGCCTGCTGTGCCGCAGCGCCTGGTTGATCACGGTATGTGCAATGGCTGGGCTGAGGTAGCGCTCACCACTGCGCACCGCCCCCAGGGCCTGTTCCAGCTCGGTGGCGCTGGTGTCCTTGAGCAGGTAACCATGAGCACCGCTTTCAAGTGCGCGCATGATCAGGTCCGGGTCTGTGTGCATGGACAGGATCAGCACCCGGCAGGCGCTGCCGCTGGCGCGTAGCTGGGTGAGTGCATCCAGGCCGCTGGTCGAGCGCATCGAAATGTCCAGCAGGATGATGTCCGGGTTCAGGGTGCGTACCTGATCCAGCAGCTGGCTACCGTCATCGGCCTCGCCAATCACTTCGTAGCCGGGTATATCGCCCACCAAGGCTCTGACCCCGGCACGGATCAGCGAGTGATCGTCTACCAGCAGCAGTCTACAGGTCATGGGCAGCCGCTCTTCCTGCCCGTTGCCGGGTGCGCGCAGGCCATGGGAATACCGCCTCTATGCGTACCCCCCGGCCTGGCTCGCTGATGATGTCCAGGCTGCCCTGCAACGCCGTGACCCGCTCCAGCATGCCGGCCAGGCCGCGTTGGCCTGCCAGGGCAGGGTGCTTTGCAGGGGTGAACCCGCAGCCGTCGTCGTGAATCGACAGCGCCAGCCCCGCCGCAGTGCGTTGCAGGCGGACGACCAGGTTACGGGCCTGTGCGTGTCGCAGCATATTGGTGACGGCCTCCTGGGTGATCCGGAACACCGCCATGGCGACCACCTCGTCGATGCCCCCCAGGCGCTGTTTGCAGGCCAGGCTCCAGTGCACGCCACTGCTGCGCAACGTGCGCACCAAGTGCGCGCGCAGGCTGGCCTCAAGGCCCAGGCTGGCCAGTTGCCGAGGGTTCAGAAGTGCAGAAACATCGCGCACGTTGCCCAAGGTGTCGTCCAGTGTACTGCGCAGGGCGTCACAATGGCTTTGCAACTCGGAGGGCAAGCGCCGCTGCAGCCATTGCAGTTGCAACTTGGCTGCAGTCAACAGCTGGCCGATGTCGTCATGCAGCTCCCGGCCCAGGTGCTGACGTTCAGTTTCCTGCACTTTCAGCATTCGCTCTGCCAGCTCTGCAGGCCGCAAACTGATGCACCTGGCACCGACGCCCAGTTGCAGCGCGGCGCACAGCGCCGTGGCCAGCTGCAGCACCATCAGGCTTGAGGGGATGGGCTGGTGAAGCAGGTAAAGCGCCAGGTGAGCGCCGCACGAGGCCAGGCACAGCACTGCCGTTGCCCAGCACAGCAAGGCGGACGGGGAGTGGCAACGCAAAGAAGTCATCAAGCGTGGGAACATAGGTAGGGAAGCCACTGAAGTATTGCTGATGGAGGCCTTGCACAGTGCAGCTCAGAGGCTTTGGCGCAGTACTTTCGATGTTTTTTCAACCACGTGATCTTTCAACCTTTCTTCAAGTTGCAAGCGTTTTGGGGGCGCATACTACCACTTCGTATTCAGGTGGTCGCCGCTGGCCGTTGACGGTAGAGGCTGTTTGCGTTGGGCATGACGAGTAGCAAAATGCCATCCATCGACCATGTTCTACGCACTTTCCTTGCAACTTTCCGAAACACGGAATTCAACTTTACAAGTTCATCGCCGGTGAGCATCTCTTACTAGCGGCCAAGTTGAACTTTGTACTGCTTAGTGTGAAGTCGCTGGGCAGCCGGGTTGCACCACCTTTGCCAGCTCGCCCAACAGCACCAGTTGTTCGCCAATGTCCAGGTTCAGCCGCCCCGTGTGCAGGTCGACCAATTCAAGCTGCCAGGCCAGCAGTGTCAGGCAGGCCGTTGCTGCTGGCAGCGCCTCGGGCTGCAGGCAGGCACGTTGGCAGGCTGGTGCAAGTACCTCGTGCAGGGAGGCGGTGTAGTAGGCCACTTCACGCAGCCCCAGGTGATTGGCGTGCCGGGCGAGCCCGTCGAGGGTGTCATCCAGGCAGTGGCAGGCATCGGGGTCGTTTTCAATCAGTTCCAGGTGGTGCAGGCATTCCTGTGCCCGTGTCAGCAGCACCTGGGCGTCCACCAGAAAGCATTGGAGGGCGTCATTGAACGGTAAGGCACTGTCCATCACGAGGTCTCCACGCGCGGGACAGGCGCAGGGGACGGGCACGCCGTTACGGTAGCTAGCAAAGCCTGACTCCATTCATGCAGTGAGAATGGCGTCACATTAATGGCTAAAGGATATTGCGAACATCAGGTTGCGCCCGATTGCCACTAGGGGTTTCCCTGATGGCGGGCTCAGGGAAGGAACTTTCATGCCGCCGGTGATATCTGCGGGGGGCCGCAGTTAAGCATGGTGGTAAAGTGATATCAATCGCCGGTAAGGGCAGCACGTTGCAGGGGTCAAGATGCAGGTGACGCCGCCGATACAGCTTCAATATCCCAATTTTTTTCGCAATACGCCTGGGGGCTCTCCAATGGCTGGCATTCTCGACACGGTAGACCAACGTACGCAACTGGTAGGTGAGAACCGCCTGGAAATTCTGATGTTTCGGCTGGCCGGGCGCCAGCTTTTCGCGATCAACGTTTTCAAGGTGCAGGAGGTGCTGCAACTGCCCAAGCTCACCCTGATGCCTCAGCGCCACGCCTTCGTGTGCGGTGTGGTAAACCTGCGCGGGCAAACCTTGCCGGTGATCGACCTGTCCCAGGCGATTGGCATGCGCCCTCTGCAGCCTGGGCCGGACAGCACCATCATCGTCACCGAATACAACCGCTCGGTGCAGGCGTTTCTGGTAGGGGGCGTCGACCGCATCGTCAACCTCAACTGGGAGTCGATCATGCCGCCGCCCACCAGTGCCGGGCGCCAGCATTACCTGACCGCCATCACCAAGGTCGACGACAAACTGGTCGAGGTGATCGATGTCGAGAAGGTACTGGCTGAGATCGTGCCTTACAACGCACGGGTTTCGGGTGACAAACTGGCCGACCCGGTGCTCGCCAGGGCCCGAGGCCGCGAGGTGTTGCTGGTGGATGACTCCAGTGTTGCCCTTGCGCAGCTGCGCGACACCTTGTCCCAGCTGGGTATGAAGTTGCACGTGGCGAGCGATGGCCTCAAGGCACTGCGCATGCTCAAGGGCTGGGCAGATGCCGGTGAGGATGTGTACGAGAAGTTGCTGATGGTGTTTACCGACGCCGAGATGCCGGAAATGGACGGCTACCGCCTGACCACCGAGATCCGCGATGACGCACGGCTGCGCAAGCTCTACGTGGTGCTGCACACGTCCCTGTCGGGCAGCTTCAACGAGTCGATGGTGAAGAAGGTGGGTTGCGACAATTTCCTGTCCAAGTTCCAGCCGGATCGCCTGGTGGATGTGGTCAAGCAGCGTCTGTTGCTGGACACCACGCCAGCGTGAACCTTGGGCCAGTGCGGTATAAGCTTGACGTTTGACGCGACGTGAGGCGGCAGGGATGTTTCTCAGTGAGTTGTACCGGTACCCCGTGAAGTCCGGGCAGGCGCAGCGCCTGCTTTCATCGCACGTGGGGCTGCTGGGTTTGCAAGGTGACCGCCGCTGGATGGTGGTGGAGGAAGAAAACGGGCGCTTCCTCACCCAGCGCGCCTGGCCACAATTGGGGCAGTTACAGGCCATTGACGAGGGCAACGGCACGCTGTTGCTGCGCGCCCCCGGCCAGGCGCTGTTGCAGGTGCCGGTACCTGAGGCCGATGTGGATTTACGCGGGGTTACCCTGTGGCGTGACACGTTCCGCGTGCCGGACGCCGGCGACGCTGCGGCTGCCTGGCTCAGCCAGTGGCTGGGCGTGAAGGTACGGCTGGTGCATTGCCCAGAGCAGAGAGCCCGTTACCTGCCCAATGGATACGGCACCAACGCCGACCGCGCGGCCTTTGCCGATGGTTTTGCGCTTCTGCTGATTGGCCAGGCCTCCCTGGATGCCCTCAACCAGCGGGTTGGCCGCCCGATGGAGATGCTGCGGTTTCGGCCGAACCTGGTGGTGAAGGGCGCCGAAGCCTTTGCCGAAGATGGCTGGGAGCGTATTCGCATCGGTAGCCTGGAGTTCCGCGTACTCAAGCCGAGTGTGCGCTGTATCTTCACCACCATCGACCCGGCCACCGGTGAGCGCAGCCCTGACCGCGAGCCGATGACTACCCTGAAAACCTTCCGCCAGAAAGAAGGCGATGTGTTGTTCGGTCAGAACCTGGCGGCCGACGGCTGCGGCTACCTGGAAGTGGGGATGCCAGTGGAAGTGTTGTAGCAGCGGCCCGGTTGGGCCGCGGCTACACAGGCGGGCGCTTACATGTCGTCGAAATAGCGCTCGTGCCAGTCAACCAATGGCTGCGGCGCGTTCAGTTTCTGCCCGTAGATGACGGAGTACGACAGCACGTTCTGCACGTACTGACGGGTTTCATCGAACGGGATGGACTCTATCCACACATCGAAGCTCAGGTGCTTGGCACCCTTCAACCACTGCCGCACGCGCCCCGGCCCTGCGTTGTAGGCGGCAGAGGCCAGCACCCGGTTGCCGTTGAACTGGCTGTGCACCTGGCTGAGGTAGGCGGCGCCCAGCTGAATGTTCTTGTCCGGGTTGAGCACCTGGGCGGGGGAGGCCAGGGGGATGCTGAACTTGCGTGCGGTTTCCTTCGCCGTGGCGGGCATCAGCTGCATCAGCCCGCTGGCACCCACGGGGGAGCGCGCGTCTTCCATGAAGGCGCTTTCCTGCCGGGTAATAGCGAATACCCAGCTGGAATGCAGGCCGCGCACCTTGGCCTCGCGCACCAGGGTGTCGCGGTGGGCCATGGGGAAGCGAATGTCCAGGTCATCCCAGTACTTGGCCTGGCTGATGGTGCGAATGGCCGGGAAGTACCAGCGCAAGTCGTAGCCAAGGCGCGCCTGCGCGACCATTTCGTCACGGTTGAAGTGCCGGCTGACGTGGTACCACTCGCGCCGGCCTTCGACGATCTGCCCCCGGGCATGGAACTCCAGCGCTCGGCGGATCCCAGGGGTGTTGCGAACCTTGTTGACCAGCTGCGGGCTGAGGGCCAGCGGCTTGTTGTTCAGTTGATACGGCGTTTGAGCGCGGTCTGCGGCGAGGAACCCGTAGAAGTCGCGCTCACGGGACACGTTCTTGTACAGCAGTGGAACCTGCGGGTTGTTGGGTTGCGCAAGCTCCAGGCTGCGTGCCTGCCAGTACTTCCAGCGGCTGCTCTGGGCCAGGTCCTTGGGCAGGCGCTTGGTCAGCTGGTAGGCATCCTCCCAGCGGCCAAGGCGCAGCAGCAGGCGCAAGCGCCATTCGCTGACCGTGTCGTCACGCAGTTCCGGGTCGTAGCGGGTCATCAGGTCCAGCGCGCGGGGGTCGTAGCGGCGGGCCAGGGTCAAGCCGATTTCCCGGGCGATGGCGACCTTTTCGTCGCGGGAGAAGTGCATGCGCTGGGCATAGTCGTCGAGCAATGCCATGGCCCGCTCGGGGTCTTGCCGGGCGAGCCGGCGCAGGCCAAGGCTGACCACGTCGGACATGGCGTCGTCGGCCGGGGCAAAGCGTGACGGCTGGTTGAGCAGTTCGGGTTTTTGCGCCACATCCACCAGCAACCGCCCTTGTGGGCCCAGGGTGGTGAGGGTCTTGACCAGGTTGTTGGCCAGTGCGTAATTGCGCACCTGTGCGGCCAGCTTGGTGCGCTCCCAGCGCTTGGCTTCGGTGAGCTGGCCCTCTGCTGCCCACATGGCGAACAAGGTATCGCAGGCCGCGGGCTGCGATTTGCCGACGCTCCACAGTTTGTCGGCGGTGGCAAAGCCCTCGGCGCGCAGGCCATGGCTGAGCTGGTACTGGCCGTTCAGGCAATCCAGTTCGGTGAAGTTGAGCTTGGGGTCGTAGTATTTGACGAAGGGCTGCCATTCGCCGCGCTCGGCCAGCCAGCGTAACCAGCGCAGTTTCATCCAGTTGGCCTGGGGCAGGTCGCCGTGTTTGGCCAGGAACTGCTCGATTTCCTCGTTGCTGGCGGTTTTCAGGCGCGCGGTGAGTTCGTCATAGGCGAGGTAAGGCGTGAGCGGGTAATCGCTCAAGGCATCGGCATAACGCAGGTACGGGCCTTTGTCGCCCTTGGCCAGGGCGCGCTTGGCCTCATCGAAGTACTGGCGTTGCACGGTAATGTCGGTGGCCTGGGCCGTGCAGGTGGCAGCAGTGAGCAACAGGCAGGAAGCAATTTGTAACAGGCGGCTGCGCATGATACGTCCGGGCAGTTGAACCATGGGGAAGTGAAGGCGGAGCCAGCACTGTCGGAAGCTATGGCCCTAGCTTAGCCGTTTGCCGGCGGTGGGTGAAAGCACTGTGCTTGTATCGGGATATTAAGTTCGACCAGGTGTCGTCTGGGGGCTGGCGCAGGGGCATTCGGATGTCGGCCAACCGCCAAGTCAGGTAGAATGCGCGCCCGATTTATGGAGACGAACATGACCCTGCTCAAATTCAGCGATGTGTCCCTCGCATTCGGCGCCATGCCGCTGCTGGACAAGGTGTCCTGGCAGATCGCTCGTGGCGAGCGGGTGTGCATCATCGGCCGCAATGGCACTGGCAAGTCCAGCATGCTGCGCCTGGTCAAGGGCGAGCAGAAAGGCGACGACGGCGAGATCTGGCGCGCACCGGGCCTGAAGATCGGCGAGCTGCCCCAGGAACTGCCGGTGGCCGACGAGCGCACCGTGTTTGACGTGGTCGCCGCCGGGCTTGACGGCGTTGGCGAGCTGCTGGCGCAGTTCCACCACCTGAGCATGAACATCCAGGGTGACGAAGACCTTGAGAAGCTCATGCACGTCCAGCACGAGCTCGAAGTCCGGGACGGGTGGCGCCTGCAGCAGGTGGTGGAGAGTACCCTCAGCCGCCTGCAGTTGCCGGCAGACAAGACCCTGGCCGAGTTGTCCGGCGGCTGGCGCCGTCGTGTGCTGCTGGCCCAGGCGCTGGTGTCGGAGCCCGACCTGCTGCTGCTCGACGAGCCTACCAACCACCTGGACATCGGCGCCATCGCCTGGCTTGAAGAGGCGCTGCGCGGCTTCAGCGGTGCGGTGCTGTTCATCACCCACGACCGCTCGTTCCTGCAGAACCTGGCAACCCGTATTCTCGAGCTTGACCGGGGTGGCCTGATCGACTGGAACGGCGATTACGCCAGCTTCCTGGTGCACAAGGAAGCAGCCCTGGCCGCCGAGGAAACCGCCAACGCACTGTTCGACAAGCGCCTGGCCCAGGAAGAGGTATGGATCCGCCAGGGCATCAAGGCCCGCCGCACCCGTAACGAAGGGCGTGTACGGGCGTTGAAGGCGCTGCGTATGGAGCGGGGCGAGCGCCGCGAGCGCCAGGGCAAGGCCAATATCCAGATCGAATCGGCTGAGAAGTCGGGCAAGCAGGTGATGGTGCTGGAGCATGTCAGCTTCGCCCACCCCGACGGGCCGCTGCTGGTCAGTGACTTCTCCATGGTGCTGCAGCGCGAAGACCGCATCGGCCTGCTGGGTGCCAACGGTACCGGCAAAACCACCTTGCTCAAGCTGATGCTCGGTGACCTTGAACCCACCTCGGGCAAGGTTGAGCGGGGCACCAAGCTGGAAGTGGCCTACTTTGACCAGATGCGTCACCAGCTGGAACTTGAAAAGACCGTTATCGACAACTTGGCAGAAGGCCGTGATTTCATCGAAATCGACGGCCAGAACCGCCACGTGCTGAGCTACCTGGGCGACTTCCTGTTCAGCCCTCAGCGGGCTCGCACCCCGGTTAAAGCGTTGTCCGGTGGCGAGCGCGCGCGTTTGTTGCTGGCCAAGCTGTTCAGCAAACCGGCCAACCTGCTGGTGCTGGACGAGCCGACCAACGACCTGGACGTTGAAACCCTCGAGCTGCTTGAAGAGGTGCTGTCCAACTACAAGGGCACCGTGCTGATGGTCAGCCACGACCGGGCATTCCTCGACAACGTGGTCACCAGCACCCTGGTATTCGAGGGTGACGGCAAGGTGCGCGAGTACGTGGGTGGCTACGAGGACTGGATCCGCCAAGGCGGTTCCCCCAAGCTGCTGGGCGTGACGGAGAGCAAAGGCGGCAAGTCGGCGCTCAACAGTGCGGTAGTGGAAAAGGTGGAGGCCAAGCCCGCACCTGTCGCCGCCCCAGTGGCCGAGGACACGTCGAAGAAGAAGCTCAGCTACAAGCTGCAGCGAGAGCTGGAAATGCTGCCAGGGCAGATCGATGCGCTGGAGCAGCGCATGGCCGAGGCCCAGGAAGAAGTGAGTGCGGCAGGCTTCTATCAACGGCCCATCGCAGAAACGTCTGCCGTGCTCGCCCGTATCGAGAAGCTACAAGCTGAGCTGGATGTGCTGGTGGAGCGCTGGGCTGAGCTCGAAGGCTGACCAGCATCAAGCTGTAGGGCCCTGCGCGCCAGCTTGCCGGCGTCAGGGCCTGCGTACAGCCCGTCAGTCTTTTTTCAGCAAACGCACCGCCAGTACGTCGCACGGCGCGCCATGCAGCACGTCATTGGCAGTGGAACCCAGCAACAGCGCCAGGCCATGGCGGCCATGGCTGCCAACCACGATCAGGTCGCACTGCTGCTCTTTGGCCAGTTGGTGGATTTCTTGCCGGGGCTGGCCGTAGGTCAGGTGCGAGTCGCCGCGGTTGATGTCCGGGTACTTGGCGAACAGGCGGTCCATGCGCTCCTTGGCCTGGTCGAACTGCTGTTGTTGCAGCTGCGACAGGTCCATGGGTACGTCACCCCCAAAGGCCATCGCCATAGGCTCGACGATGTGCACCAGGGATACCTTGGCGTTGGACGGGGCGGCCAGGGCCATGGCGCGCTTGATCACCGGGTCGCATTCTTCAGTCAGGTCGACGGCGACCAGAAGATGTTCATAGATCATGAGCTGTACTCCAGACAATCGTATTAGATGAAGTATGGTCGCTTTCGGGCGGGTCTTCCGTGAAAAATGGCTAACCCGCTCATTTGCAACGTTTTATGGGAACTACTGATATGACGGTATTGCTGGTGGTGTCAATCCTTGCGCTGGTTCTCAGCCCGCTTTCCTGGCTGCGCTCTTCGCGCCAGCAGAGCGAGCAGATGCGCCTGCGCCTGGAGGCCCGCCGCATGGGCCTGGCCATGCAACTGGCGCCGCAGCAGTGGCCGCATTGGCTTGAGCGGCAACCGCCAAGCCCTTGTCCGCAATACCATCGGGCCCGTCGGCGTGGTCACCAGGACAGCTTCAGCTTCTGGCAGGTCAGCCCGGGCCTGTGGTGGAACCAGTGGCGCGAACCGTGTGAGGACTCACGTTTTCTGGACGCGCTGGCACGGCTGCCTGCCAGCGTGTACAAGGTCGAGGCGGACGCGCAAATGATCGCCCTGTACTGGACCGAACGCGGTGATACCGCTGTATTGCAAGATGTTGCTCACGTGCTCGAAACCCTCGCCTGATCCTCACCCCCTCATTGCACTGATGCCACGGTCCCACCCGGGCCGGCATCTGCCTCTTCCGGTTTGTAGTACCCAGACTCACATGCAGCCCTCGGGCCTGAGTGTGGTCAATCGCTGACGTGAATGCACCTCGATCATTGTCATCATCGTTCGTATCAGGCCGGTACAAAATGACCGGAAAGTCGCGTTTTCGACCCGTTCGGCAGCATTTGACAACGCTGACCTTTTCGGAGAATGTGTGCACACCCAAATCAAACGGGCGTATGAATTGAGCGTTTGTATGGCACTGCGCCAATTCATCCCCCCGACTAGCGCGCTGACGGGTGTGCCTGGGGCAGGGCAGGCGAGCCTGCTTTTGCTGCAGTGATCGGCGTGTACAGTTCAGCTTCCATATCGTGGAGATCAGTTGATGATTTACGAAGGTAAAGCCATCACGGTTAAGGCTCTTGAAAGTGGCATCGTCGAACTCAAGTTCGACCTCAAGGGTGAGTCCGTCAACAAGTTCAACCGCCTTACCCTGAGCGAGCTTAGCCAGGCCGTCGAGGCCATCCGGGCCGACGCCTCGGTCAAGGGCGTGATCGTCAGCAGTGGCAAGGACGTGTTCATCGTCGGCGCCGACATCACCGAGTTCGTCGACAACTTCAAGCTGCCCGAGGCCGAACTGGTCGCCGGCAACCTGGAAGCCAACCGCATCTTCAACGCCTTCGAAGACCTCGAAGTACCCACCGTGGCCGCCATCAACGGTATCGCCCTGGGCGGCGGCCTGGAAATGTGCCTGGCCGCCGATTACCGGGTCATGTCCACCAGCGCCCGTATCGGCCTGCCGGAAGTCAAGCTGGGCATCTACCCAGGCTTTGGCGGTACCGTACGGCTGCCGCGCCTGATCGGCTCGGACAACGCCATCGAGTGGATCGCCGCCGGCAAGGAAAACCGCGCCGAAGACGCGCTTAAAGTGGGTGCCGTGGACGCTGTGGTGGCGCCTGAGCTGCTGATGGCGGGCGCGCTCGACCTGATCAAGCGCGCGATCGGTGGCGAACTGGACTTCAAGGCCAAGCGCCAGCCGAAGCTTGAGAAGCTCAAGCTCAATGCCATCGAGCAGATGATGGCGTTCGAAACCGCCAAGGGCTTCGTCGCCGGCCAGGCAGGGCCGAACTACCCGGCCCCTGTCGAGGCCATCAAGACCATTCAGAAGGCGGCCAACTTCGGCCGTGACAAGGCGCTGGAAGTGGAGGCAGCAGGCTTTGCCAAGCTCGCCAAGACCTCGGTTGCCGAAAGCCTCATCGGCCTGTTCCTGAACGACCAGGAGCTCAAGCGCAAGGCCAAGGCCCATGATGAAATCGCCCATGACGTCAAGCAGGCCGCCGTGCTCGGTGCTGGCATCATGGGGGGCGGCATCGCCTACCAGTCGGCGGTAAAAGGCACGCCTATCCTGATGAAGGATATCCGCGAGGAAGCCATCCAGCTGGGCCTGAACGAGGCCTCCAAACTGCTGGGCAACCGCGTGGAGAAGGGCCGCCTGACCCCAGCCAAGATGGCGGAAGCGCTCAATGCCATTCGCCCTACTTTGTCCTACGGTGACTTCGGCCATGTCGACATCGTGGTCGAAGCGGTGGTCGAGAACCCCAAAGTGAAGCAGGCCGTGCTGGCCGAGGTAGAGGGGCATGTGGGTGACGATGCCATCCTGGCCTCGAACACTTCGACCATCTCCATCAACCTGCTGGCAAAAGCGCTGAAACGCCCGGAAAACTTCGTTGGCATGCACTTCTTCAACCCGGTGCACATGATGCCGTTGGTGGAAGTGATCCGTGGCGAGAAGTCCAGTGACGTTGCGGTCGCTACCACCGTGGCGTACGCCAAGAAAATGGGCAAGAACCCGATCGTGGTCAATGACTGCCCGGGCTTCCTGGTCAACCGCGTGCTGTTCCCTTACTTCGGCGGTTTCGCCAAGCTGGTCAGTGCTGGCGTCGACTTCGTGCGCATCGACAAGGTCATGGAGAAATTCGGCTGGCCCATGGGCCCGGCCTACCTGATGGACGTGGTTGGCATCGACACTGGCCACCACGGCCGTGACGTGATGGCCGAGGGCTTCCCGGACCGTATGAAGGACGACCGTCGTTCGGCGGTGGATGCCCTCTACGACGCCAACCGCCTCGGCCAGAAGAACGGTAAGGGCTTCTATGCCTACGAAACCGACAAGCGTGGCAAGCCGAAGAAGGTGGCCGACGCCACGGTGCTCGACGTGCTCAAGCCTGTGGTATTCGAGCAGCGTGAGGTTACCGACGAGGACATCGTCAACTGGATGATGATCCCGCTGTGCCTGGAAACCGTGCGCTGCCTGGAGGACGGTATTGTCGAAACCGCCGCCGAAGCGGACATGGGCCTGGTTTATGGTATTGGCTTCCCGCCCTTCCGGGGTGGTGCGCTGCGGTACATCGACGCCATCGGTGTGGCCGAATTCGTTGCCCTGGCCGATCGCTACGCCGATCTGGGCCCGCTGTACCACCCGACCGCCAAGCTGCGTGAAATGGCCAAGACTGGCCAGCGCTTCTTCAACTGAGCGGTCAACGAGCTAGAGCGAGAGATTTGATATGAGCCTGAATCCAAGAGACGTGGTGATTGTCGACTTCGGTCGCACGCCCATGGGCCGCTCCAAGGGTGGCATGCACCGCAACACCCGCGCCGAAGACATGTCGGCGCACCTGATCACCAAACTGCTGGAACGCAACGACAAGGTCGACCCCAAAGAGGTGGAAGACGTGATCTGGGGGTGCGTCAACCAGACCCTGGAACAGGGCTGGAACATTGCCCGCATGGCGTCCCTGATGACACCCATCCCGCACACCTCGGCCGCGCAGACGGTCAGCCGCCTGTGCGGTTCGTCGATGAGCGCGCTGCACACCGCTGCCCAGGCCATCATGACCGGCAACGGCGATGTCTTCGTGATCGGCGGCGTCGAGCACATGGGCCATGTAAGCATGATGCATGGCGTTGACCCTAACCCGCACCTGTCGTTGCACGCCGCCAAGGCCTCGGGGATGATGGGCCTCACCGCCGAGATGCTCGGCAAGATGCACGGCATCACCCGAGAGCAGCAAGACCTGTTCGGCGTGCGTTCGCATCAGCTGGCCCACAAGGCCACGGTTGAAGGCAAGTTCAAGGACGAAATCATCCCCATGCAAGGGTATGACGAGAATGGCTTCCTCAAGGTGTTCGACTTTGACGAGACTATTCGCCCGGAAACCACGCTTGAAGGCCTGGCCTCGCTCAAGCCTGCGTTCAACCCCAAGGGGGGGACCGTGACTGCGGGTACGTCGTCGCAGATCACCGACGGTGCCTCGTGCATGATCGTGATGTCGGGGCAGCGTGCGATGGACCTGGGTATCCAGCCGATGGCGGTTATCCGTGCCATGGCAGTGGCTGGCGTAGACCCGGCAATCATGGGTTACGGGCCAGTGCCCTCTACCCAGAAAGCCCTCAAGCGTGCGGGCTTGACCATGGCCGATATCGACTTCATCGAGCTCAACGAAGCCTTCGCTGCGCAGGCCTTGCCAGTGCTCAAAGATTTGAAAGTGCTCGACAAGATGGATGAGAAGGTTAACCTGCACGGCGGCGCCATTGCTTTGGGCCACCCGTTTGGTTGCTCGGGGGCACGTATTTCCGGCACCCTGCTCAACGTCATGAAGCAGAACGGCGGTACCTTGGGGGTGGCGACCATGTGCGTCGGCCTGGGCCAAGGGATCACCACTGTCTTCGAACGCGTCTAAACGCGTAAGCTGACAGCGACCGGGGCCTTGTGCCCCGGTTTTGTTTTTTCTACCGTTTTGACCCAGAGGTGGGCGGCATGCAGATACAGCCAGGTGTGTACCGGCATTACAAAGGGCCTGAGTACCGTGTCTTCAGCGTTGCGCGACATTCCGAAAGCGAGGAGTGGATGGTGTTCTACCAATGCCTGTATGGTGACTACAGCTTTTGGGTGCGCCCCCTTGCAATGTTCTGTGAGTCGGTTGAGGTTGACGGCGAACAGGTGCCACGCTTTGCTTTGGTCAAGGCCGAAGAGGGCCTGGCAGGGGTGTCGGATAAGTCGCACGGCTGATCAGCCGAACTTGACCTCGCACTTTTGCCACTATATATAGCGGTGCCGCGTCTGGCACCTGACGTGTTTTTTATCTTCAGATTCAGGAATACACCGATCCATGGGCAAATCGCTGGTCATTGTGGAATCCCCGGCCAAGGCCAAGACCATCAACAAGTACCTGGGCAACCAGTACGTGGTGAAGTCGAGTATCGGCCATATCCGAGACCTCCCCACCAGCGGTTCGGCCAGCGCCAGCAAAGAGCCCGCCGCCAAGCGTGGCAAGGCGGCCGCGGGTGAGGCACCGGCCCTATCGCCGAAAGAAAAGGCTCGCCGTCAGCTGGTTGCACGCATGGGCGTCGACCCGGACCACGGCTGGAAGGCCAAGTACGAGATCCTTCCCGGCAAAGAGAAGGTGATCGACGAGCTGCGTCGCCTGGCCAAGGATGCTGACACCATCTACCTCGCAACCGACTTGGACCGCGAAGGGGAAGCCATTGCCTGGCACCTGCGCGAAGCCATCGGCGGCGACGACACCCGCTACAAGCGCGTGGTGTTCAACGAGATCACCAAAAAAGCCATCCAGGACGCGTTCTCGCAACCGGGGGAGCTGGATATCGACCGGGTCAACGCGCAACAGGCCAGGCGCTTCCTGGACCGCGTGGTGGGCTACATGGTCTCGCCATTGCTATGGTCCAAGATCGCTCGCGGCTTGTCCGCCGGGCGCGTGCAGTCGGTGGCGGTGAAGCTGGTGGTGGAGCGTGAACGTGAAATTCGTGCGTTCATCCCCCAGGAATACTGGGAAATCCACGCCGACCTCGGCACTGCAAAAAATGCCAAGGTGCGCTTCGAGGTCGCCCGTGAGAACGGTGAAGCCTTCAAGCCGCTGAATGAAGCCCAGGCCATGGCGGCCCTGGACAAGCTCAAGGCGTCCAGCTACAGCGTGGTCAAGCGTGAAGACCGCCCGACCAGCAGCAAGCCGTCGGCGCCGTTCATCACCTCGACATTGCAGCAGGCTGCCAGCAACCGCCTGGGCTTCGGCGTGAAGAAGACCATGATGATGGCCCAGCGTCTGTACGAAGCGGGCTATATCACGTACATGCGTACCGACTCCACCAACCTGTCGGTGGACGCCCTGGACATGGCGCGCAGCTACATCGAGCGCGAGTTCGGCAAGCAGTACCTGCCTGAAGCGCCCATGGTCTATGGCAGCAAGGAAGGCGCGCAGGAGGCCCACGAGGCCATTCGCCCTTCGGACGTCAACACGCACCCGACCAAGTTAAGTGGCATGGAGCGCGATGCCGAGCGCCTGTACGAGCTGATCTGGCGCCAGTTCCTGGCCTGCCAGATGCCACCGGCCCAGTACCTGTCCACCAGCGTGACCGTGGCGGCAGGTGACTTCGAATTGCGTGCCAAGGGCCGCATTCTGAAGTTCGACGGTTATACCCGGGTACTGCCGCAGCAGAGCAAGCCGGGCGAAGACGATGTGCTGCCAGAGATGGTGCAGGGCGAAGCCATGAAGCTGATGCAGCTCGACCCGAGCCAGCACTTCACCAAGCCACCAGCGCGTTTCACCGAGGCCAGCCTGGTCAAGGAAATGGAAAAGCGCGGCATCGGCCGCCCGTCAACCTATGCGGCGATCATTTCCACCATCCAGGACCGCGGCTATGTGACGTTGCACAACCGCCGGTTCTACTCCGAAAAAATGGGCGACATCGTAACCGAGCGCCTGTCGGAGAGCTTCGCCAACCTCATGGACTACGGCTTTACCGCCGGCATGGAAGAGAACCTGGACGACGTGGCCCAGGGTGCGCGCGACTGGAAGAACGTGCTGGACGAGTTCTACGGCGACTTCAGCAAGAAGCTGCAGACTGCCGAGTCCAGCGAAGACGGCATGCGCGCCAACCAGCCGACCATGACCAACATCGCCTGCAAGGAATGCGGCCGGCCGATGATGATTCGCACCGCCTCGACCGGTGTGTTCCTGGGCTGCTCCGGTTACAGCCTGCCGCCCAAAGAGCGCTGCAAGGCTACCGTGAACCTGGTGCCGGGCGATGAGATTGCCGCCGACGACGAAGGTGAGTCGGAATCGCGGGTACTGCTTGGCAAGCACCGCTGCCCGATCTGCGCCACGGCGATGGATGCGTACCTGCTGGACGAGAAGCACAAGTTGCACATCTGCGGCAACAACCCTGACTGCCCGGGTTACGAGATCGAAGAGGGTAACTACCGCATCAAGGGGTACGAAGGGCCTAGCCTTGAGTGCGACAAGTGCGGCAGCGAGATGCAGCTGAAAACGGGCCGGTTCGGCAAGTTCTTCGGCTGCACCAACCCGGCCTGCAAGAACACCCGCAAGCTGCTGAAGAGTGGCGAAGCGGCGCCACCGAAGATGGACAAGGTGGACATGCCTGAGCTCAAGTGCGAAAAGGTGGATGACACCTACGTGCTGCGTGACGGTGCTTCAGGCTTGTTCCTGGCTGCCAGCCAGTTCCCGAAAAACCGGGAAACCCGTGCGCCGTTGGTCTTGGAGATTGTGCCGCACAAGCACGAGATCGATCCCAAGTACCACTTCCTGTGCGATGCGCCTGCCAAAGACCCGGACGGCCGCCCGGCGGTGATCCGCTACAGCCGTAAGACCAAGGAGCAGTACGTGCAGTCTGAAGTCGACGGCAAGCCGACTGGCTGGAAGGCGTTCTACGATGGCAACGCCTGGAAGGTCGAAGACAAGCGCTGAGCAACAGCGTGTATTGTATTGGGGCCGCTATGCGGCCCTCGTCATTCATGAGCCGGCTAATTCGCCATGCAGCCTGATGGGAGGGCATAGAAATGGCCCAGGAAGTCTACACCCGTACCAACCAGAAACTGTTTTTTGCCGGGCTTGCGCTTGAATCCATGGCCAAGGCGGAACAAAGCCAGGCCATGAACGCGCAGGGCCTGGTCCAGGCAGAGCGTGAAGCCGCGCTGTTTCACCTGTATGGCGCATTGCTAGGGCTGTGTCATGAGGTCAGTGCTTTCTACCGTCTTCCAGCTGCTGCCAGTGTGGAGCAGGCCTTGGCGGATGATGCGCTCAATGGCCTTGCCATCCCAGAGGTTGCAGAACTGCTGGAGCTTGCCCGTCAGCGGGAAACCTGGCTGGCGCAAATGCTGGGGGCTTACGCCGACCTGTTCCGGCCGCCCGTCGCACGCAAGGCGCCAAAAACTGACGTCACTCAGCCGCTGATCCAGGCCGTAAGCCTTGATGAACCGGCCACCGAACCACTGTCGAGGGATGAGCTGGAGAGCTGGCGCCATAACCTCAAAGCGCTCGTCAGGCGTTTTCGCGACGCGTTGAGTGAGTGCTGAGTCCAGCCAGCGCTGGTACAATGCTGGCCTTTCGTGGAGAACCGCCGTTTATGTCTACGTCTTTTCTGGAAATTGTCGAGTTGCCTGATGGCCGCATCGAACTGCGTCGCGCCGAGGATGAGGGCTCATTGGTAACCTTGGATTTCTCGGAGGATGCCAAGGTGTTTCTGCAGGGTCAGCATGTGGAGGTGGCCAAGGCCATGCTCAGCGTTGGCGTGCAAATGGCCGGGCGGCTTATGGATGGCGAGCTTGAGCGGGAAGAAGGGCCGCGCGTACTGCATTGAGGTGCGTCACGCTTAATGTTCTATGTGGTCGCAGGCAAGGCCTGAACATCAGCCAAAGCGGATGTTCAGGCTTTGTGCATTACCCGTGCTGGCAGCGCGGACCAACTGCTGGCGTGCAGTTGCGTTGACGTTGCCCAGCCAGCTGACCACGGTATGGCTGCGCCCCAGGCGCAGCGCTTCGCAGGTCAGTTGCAACGGGCTCTTGTTGCCGCGAGGGTGCAGCAGCAGGATGCGCTCACGGTTGAGGCCGGCATCCCGTAGCCACGCCTGGGTCAGGCTGGACGGCGGGGCGATCAGGGTGAGCCAGCGGGCTTCGTCCTCTTCGCTCAGTTCGCGCAGTACCGGTGCCAACAAGGTCTGGCAATGGCTGGGTGCGCCGTGCAGCGACAACTCGCTGAACAGGTCGGGCGCGCTGCTCTGGCGACTCAGTTCGCTGGCTTTCAGCCCAGGCAATACAGGCTGTGCGAGGAATGCTTCGAACAGGGGCAACTGGACTTGCTCGTGTGCGTGAATGATCTGCTGCATGACGCCTCCTGGATCAGCGGCGAATGACGCCGACGCTCAAGCCCTCGATCACCAGTTCCTGTTCTTTCAGGTTGACTTCGATGGGGGCGAATTCTGGGTTTTCAGCGAGCAGCCAGACCTTGTTGCCTTCGCGCTTGAAGCGCTTGACGGTCACCTCGTCGCCGATGCGGGCCACGACGATCTGCCCGTTACGGGCTTCGCGGCAGGTGTGCACGGCCAGCAGGTCGCCATCTAGAATGCCGACGTCCTTCATGCTCATGCCGTGGACGCGCAACAGGTAGTCGGCCTGGGGGTGGAAGAAGGCAGGGCTGATGTTGCACGATTGCTCGATGTGCTGCTCGGCAAGAATGGGGGCGCCCGCTGCCACCCGCCCGATGATCGGCAGGCCGGCTTCTTCGGCCTTGGCTTCCAGGCCCGGGATGCGAATGCCGCGCGATGCCCCAGGGGTCATCTCGATGGCGCCTTTACGGGCGAGTGCCTTGAGGTGTTCTTCTGCGGCGTTGGGGGACTTGAACCCGAGCTCCTGTGCAATCTCGGCGCGGGTCGGCGGGAAACCGTTGTCCTCAAGGCAACGCTTGATGAACGCGAGGATTTCGGCTTGGCGTGGCGTCAGTTTCAACATGATCAGCGCTCTGTCTTTTTGTACAGTGACTGGGATTATATACAGTATTGGGGTGGCTGCAAGCACATAGCCTCAAGCTGCAAGTGGCAAGCTGCAAGTAGCACTTAGCAAGCATCACCGGCAAGGCCAGGCAAGGCAGCCCAGAACGGGGAGGAAGCAGGTGAGACTGGCCGGTCACGGAGCCTTGACAGACGCAGGGTTGAAACGTATGTTTCAAACACCTGTTTGTCTGGCGGAGCGCGCGGAGTAATCATGGCCCAATCGGAAACCGTTGAACGCATTCTCGATGCTGCCGAGCAACTGTTCGCGGAAAGAGGGTTCGCCGAAACCTCGTTGCGGCTGATTACCAGCAAGGCCGGGGTCAACCTGGCTGCGGTAAATTACCATTTCGGCTCCAAGAAAGCCCTGATCCAGGCCGTGTTCTCGCGGTTCCTGGGGCCGTTCTGCGCCAGCCTGGAGCGCGAGCTCGAGCGCCGTCAAGCCAAGCCGGAACACAAGCCTACCCTCGAAGAACTGCTGGAAATGCTGGTGGAGCAGGCACTGGTGGTGCAGCCGCGCAGCAACAATGACCTGTCGATCTTCATGCGCCTGCTGGGCCTGGCCTTCAGCCAGAGCCAGGGGCACCTACGCCGCTACCTCGAGGATATGTATGGCAAGGTGTTCCGCCGCTACATGCTCCTGGTCAACGAGGCTGCGCCGCGCATCCCGCCGCTGGAGCTGTTCTGGCGCGTGCACTTCATGCTCGGCGCTGCTGCCTTCAGCATGTCGGGTATCAAGGCGCTGCGGGCTATTGCCGAAACCGATTTCGGCATCAACACCTCCATCGAACAGGTGATGCGCCTCATGGTACCTTTCCTGGCGGCCGGCATGCGTGCCGACACCGGTGTCACCGACCCGGCCATGGCCAGTGCCCAGTTGCGCCCGCGCACCAAGGCCGCCCCCGTGGTTTCCAGCGCCAAGGCTTGATCCCGCCACGCTAACAGGCTGCGGCGCGCGCCACCCAGTCTCAATTCAAGGATTACCCATGACCGTCAGCCTGCAAGGCTCCCTGATGGTGGATATCGCCGGCCAATGGCTGACCGCCGAAGACCGCCACCTGCTGCGTCAACCCGAAGTGGCGGGGTTGATCATCTTTGCCCGCAACATCGACAGCCCGCGCCAGGTGCGTGAGCTGTGCGCCTCCATTCGCGCCATCCGCCCTGACCTGGTGCTGGCAGTGGATCAGGAAGGCGGCCGCGTCCAGCGTCTGCGCCAGGGCTTCGTGCGGCTGCCGGCCATGCGGGCATTGGCGGACAACGGCAATGCCCTGTACCTCGCCGAGCAGTGCGGCTGGGTGATGGCCACCGAAGTGCTGGCGGTTGGGCTGGACCTGAGCTTCGCCCCCGTGCTGGACCTTGACCACCAACGCAGCGCCGTGGTGGGCAGCCGAGCCTTCGAGGGTGACCCGCAGCGCGCTACCGATCTGGCCGCCGCGTTCATCCGGGGCATGAATGCGGCGGGCATGGCTGCCTGCGGCAAGCACTTCCCTGGCCACGGCTGGGCCGAAGCCGACTCCCATGTGGCCATCCCGACCGACGAGCGCAGTTTGGCGCAATTGCGCCAGGCCGACCTGATCCCCTTCAGCCGCCTCAGTGGGCAGCTGGCGGCGGTGATGCCGGCGCATGTCATCTACCCGCAGGTCGACGACCGCCCGGCTGGCTTTTCCCGGCGCTGGCTGCAGGACATCCTGCGCGGCGAGCTGGGTTTCGACGGTGTGATCTTCAGTGACGACCTGTCCATGGCCGGGGCGCATGTGGTGGGTGACGCCGCCAGCCGTATCGAGGCGGCGCTTACCGCCGGTTGCGACATGGGCCTGGTGTGCAATGACCGGGCTGCAGCGGAGCTGGCGTTGAGCGCAGCGCAGCGTATGCAGGTCAAGCCCTCGCCACGCATCGCACGCATGCGCGGCCAGGGCTTTGCCTGCACGGACTACCGCCAGCAACCGCGCTGGCTCGAGGCGTTGGGGGCGTTGCGCGAGGCGCAGTTGATCGACTGACCCCGCGGCTGCGGGGTCGGCACGGTCCGGTACCCGTTAGCGGCCGCGTTTACCCGGCAGTGGTGCAAACAGGGCTTCGATTTCCTCATCCCCCAGGCGCCATTGCCCGGCCTGCCCGCCGTCTAGCAAGCTGGCGGCCAACGCTGCCTTGTCTTGTTGCAGCAGCTGGATCTTCTCCTCGACGGTGCCGCGGGTAATCAGCTTGAACACGAACACCGGCTTGTCCTGGCCAATGCGGTAGGCGCGGTCGGTGGCCTGGCTCTCGCTGGCCGGGTTCCACCAGGGGTCGAAGTGGATCACGGTGTCGGCAGCGGTCAGGTTCAGCCCCACGCCGCCTGCCTTCAGGCTGATCAGAAATACCTCGCTGTGACCCTCCTGAAACTGTTGCACCGGTGTGCGCCTGTCACGGGTATCCCCTGTGAGCAGGCTGTAACGTATGTGGCGCTTCTGCAGTTCCTGTTCGATCAGGGCCAGCATCGAGGTGAACTGGGAGAACAGCAACACCCGCCGCCCTTCACCCAGCAGCTCGGCGAGCATCTCCATCAATGCCCCCAGCTTGCCCTTGTCGGCCTGGTTGCCCCGGGTTTCCACACCCTTGACCAGGCGCAGGTCGCAGCACACCTGGCGCAGCTTGAGCAGCGCATCCAGGATGACGATCTGGCTGCGCGCCGCGCCACTGCGGGCAATTTCGTCGCGGACCTTTTTGTCCATCGCCACCCGCACCGCCTCATAGGTGTCGCGCTGTGCGTCGCTGAGCTCGACCCAGTGCACCATCTCGGTCTTGGCTGGCAGCTCGGTGGCGACCTGTTCCTTGGTACGGCGCAGCAGAAACGGGCGAATACGGGTCACCAGGTGGGCCAGCCGCTCACTGTCGCCTTGACGCTCGATCGGGTTGCGGTAGTCCTGATTGAACCGCTTCAGGTCCCCCAGCCAGCCGGGCATCAGGAAGTGAAAGATCGACCACAGCTCGCCCAGGTTGTTTTCCATCGGCGTGCCCGTCAGGCATACGCGCTGGTTGGCCTTGAGCTCGCACACCGCTTGCGCAGCCTTGCTGGTGCTGCTCTTGATGTTCTGCGCTTCGTCCAGGATCAGCACGTGCCAGGGTTGATCCTGTAAATAGCCCAGGTCGCGGGGCACCAGTGCATAGGTGGTCAACACCAGGTCGTATTCGTGCAGGTTTGCAAAGTGCTTGTTGCGCGAAGGGCCCTGCAGGGCCAGCACGCGCAGTTCGGGGGCGAAGCGCTGGGCCTCGTCCAGCCAGTTGGGTACAAGGCTGGTGGGCATCACCACCAGGGCCGGCGAGCCGAGCCTGCCGGCTTCTTTTTCCAGCAGCAGGTGCGCCAAGGCCTGCAGGGTTTTGCCCAGCCCCATGTCATCGCCCAGGATGCCGCCCGTGCCCATCTCGCGCAGCGCCTGCAACCAGTTCAGGCCTTGCTGCTGATAGGGGCGCAGGCTGGCCTGTAGCCCTGTGGGTGGTGGCACCTGCAGGTCGCGGGCATCGCGCAGGCGGCGCCCCAGGTCACGGACATGCGCGCCGCCTTCCCAGTGCAGGGGCAACCCATCGACTTCGTTCAGCCGCGCTGCATCGGCACGGTCCAGGCGTACGGCGGGGCCGGCCTCGTGTTCGCCGAGGTACAGCCCGCCCAGGGTCGCCATGACCGCCTTGACTCGGCCATAGGGCAGGGCGACGCGCAGGGCAGGGCTGTCCAGCCGCCCGCGGTTCAGGTCAATCAGCAGGTGCTCGTCATCGTTGCGTTTGGCCAGTTCGCTGGGGCGTAGCAGTTCGGGGCTGCTGCGCAGCAGGTGCAGCACGATGGGTAGCAGGCTGTGGCGCTGCCCTTCGACCACGATGCCCAGTTCCAGGTCGAACCATTCGTGGCCTGGCGCTTCATCGATGGACGCGTACCAGTCATCCACCTCCTGCAGGTTGAAAGCAAAGTCGCGGTGCATATCTATTTGCCAGCCCGCATCACGCAGCGGCCCTGCGCCTTCGCGCGCGAATTTCAGCCATGTTTCGTCGTCGGCGAGTTGGAACATTTCACCCGCGCTGTCAGGCAGTGCCTTGCTCTGCCGCGTTGCCACCTTGAAGCCCATGTCGCGCAGCGTTTTGCGCAAACGTTGCTCGGCTTCGGGCTGGCGGCGGATGCGTTGGCTGGTGCTGCCCACCAGGCGGGTCAGGGGCTTGTCGTCATTGCCGCTCGCCCGCAAACCATCGTAGTCGAAGGCCAGTGCGGCGCGGTGCTGAAACTGCCGCTGCATGCGGCCGGTCTTGGGCATGTAGGCGGTGAACTCGACACTGCCCAGGGTCAGGTGGGGCGTGGGCGGGATGTCGTCGATCAGTTGCTCCTGTACGGGCGCCGGGGTGGGCACCTGATGGCTGAGCGCATTGAGTTTATGGCTGAGAGGGACGACCAGGTGCTCAGGCACCACTGGGGCGACGGTCAGTTGCATGGCCGTGTGCGGGTTCAGGGTATGCTCGACCGTGCCGACTTCTTTTGTATCGATATCGAGGTAGTAGAGTGGCACCAGGGGGATGACACACAGCATCTGCCCGCCATCGCTCACCCACGTGCCGCGATAGGCACCGCTGTCCAGCCGTACCCAGCGAAACTCGGCCTTGAGCGCAGGCCCCTGGCGCAGCAGCGGCAGCTCTGGCAGGTACAGCAGGCGCCCGGTATCAAGGGCACGCTGGAACAGCTCGCCGCCTTCGTGACCCCTCAGCCGGTAGCCGCGATCCTGGCCGCCGCCCTGGTTCAGTGCCGAAAGCAGCCGCAGGATGCGAATATCGTCCTCGGTGACGAAGTTCGGCGGCTGATACAGGTAATCGTAAAGTGACTGCACACGGCTGTAACGGATGCCATCGGCAGTGCGTGTGCCTTTGCGCACCATCAACGAGCAGCTGTCGTCATTCTCGAGCCTGAGTTCGTAGCAGACCATGCGCCCGCGTTTGTCCTTGCCCTCTTCGGTTTTGCGGGGTGCCTGCTCCAGGCCGGTCAGCCAGTGCTGCAGCTCGGGCGAGAGGGTCGTGCTTTTGGGTGCGGCGGGCTCATGGCTGGCGTAAGGGTCACAGATTGAAAACAGCACAGCGGCGCAGTGTTTGCAGTTGACCTGCACGGGGCAGGTGCAGTCACCGTCGATCATGCACCGCCCGTTTTCCAGGGTGACGAAGATCGTCTGGCTGTAGCGCTGCCCGCGGCTTCCCTCGCACGTGGCGGAAATCAGCTGGGTGTCTACTGCTTCCAGTTCGACCCTGCCTTCTTCGGCGTATTTCTCGCCCCGCTGCAAAGCGCCACGGTCGAAGCATTTGACCCAGTTCGGATTGTCGCTCAAGCATTCGAACGCATCTCTTGCCATGGCTTACTGCTCCAGCAATTCCGGGTCCATGGGCGGCATTTTGGGCGTGCCTGGGGGCGTTACTTTCAGCAGCAAGGCCAAGTGGCCGCCGTCGAGGAAGGTGAGTTGGCCGGCCTTGACGTTGCTGTTGGCCTGCCTGAACTGCTCGCTTTGCAACACGCTGCCATTGCCGTCGAGCTGGTTGACCCACAGGTTGGCCTCCACCGTGATGAAGCGGCCCTGGCCAATGCTGAGGTTGCCTTCGATAGGGAAGTGGCCGAACTGCTCGTTGCCTTCACCCAAGGCAATACGGCTTGGCCCATCGCCCACCTGCTGCTGCCAGGCCCGGTGCATCAGCACGGTGTAGTCTGCCGTGGCCTCCAGGCGGGTGGCTTCATCTTCAAGGGCAGGGCGCTGTTCGGCGTCCTTGCCAAGGCGTGGGGCACCGGCACTCCAGTTTTCAGGCGCGAACGGGCTGGTGAAGGCGGGCACGTTGTTTTGCCGTACCAGTATCATTTCTACCTGGTACAGGCCCTGGGCGAATGCGCTGGGGGCAAAAGCCGCCAGCAGCAGGGTCAGGCAACGGATGGCACGCATGGGTCTTCCTTAAGCAGGCTGTGGTGTCAGGCGCTCGAACAGCGCCTCCAGGGTATTGAAGCGTTCGTCGGGGCGTTCCATCGGGACCATGAAGCGGAACTGGGTAGCACCCTCGAACTTGTAGCGTTTGGGTTGGCCCTGGATCAGCTTGATCAGGGTCAATGGGTCGACCGGGGTTTCGGCCTCGAACTCGAGCTTGCCGCCGTTGGGGCCGGCGTCGACCTTCTTGATGCCGAGCTTTTCTGCCTGCAGCTTGAGCGCCGTCAGGCGCATCAGGTTCTTGGTCGGCTCCGGCAGCAGGCCGAAGCGGTCGATCATCTCCACCTGCAGGTCTTTAAGGCCTTCTTCGTCGGCGGCCGAGGCGATGCGCTTGTACAGGATCAGCCGCGCATGCACGTCCGGCAGGTAGTCTTCCGGGATCAGCGCCGGCAGGCGCAGGTTGATCTCCGGGCCGCCGCCCAGTGGCTGCTCGAGGTTGGGCTGGGTGCCCTTGCGGATGGCCTTGACCGCGCGCTCGAGCATTTCCATGTAGAGCGTGAAGCCCACCGCCTGGATCTGACCACTCTGGCCTTCGCCCAGCAGTTCGCCAGCCCCGCGGATTTCCAGGTCGTTGGTGGCCAGCACAAAGCCGGCCCCCAGGTCCTGGGTGTTGGCGATGGCTTCCAGGCGCTTTTCTGCGTCGGCGCTCACCTTTTGCCGGGTGGGCGTGAGCAAGTAGGCGTAGGCCTGGTGGTGGCTGCGGCCTACCCGGCCACGCAGCTGGTGCAGCTGGGCCAGGCCGAACTTGTCGGCGCGCTCGATGACGATGGTGTTGGCGCTGGGCACGTCGATGCCGGTTTCGATGATGGTCGAGGCCACCAGCACGTTGAAGCGCTTGTGGTAGAAGTCGCTCATCACCTGCTCCAGTTCACGCTCGCGCATCTGGCCATGGCCGATGCCGATGCGCGCCTCGGGCACCAGCTCTGCCAGGTCGGCGGCGCACTTCTCGATGGTTTTTACATCGTTGTGCAGGTAGTACACCTGGCCGCCGCGCAGCAGTTCGCGCAGCAGCGCTTCCTTCACCGTGCTGTTGTTCTGCTCCATGACGAAGGTACGTACCGACAGGCGACGTGCCGGCGGCGTGGCGATGATGGACAGGTCACGCATGCCGGCCACTGCCATGTTCAGCGTGCGCGGAATGGGCGTGGCGGTGAGGGTGAGGATGTCGACCTCGCTGCGCAGCGCCTTCAGTTGTTCTTTCTGGCGCACGCCAAAGCGGTGCTCTTCGTCGATGATGGCCAGGCCCAGGTCTTTGAAGCGCACATCGTCCTGCAGCAGCTTGTGGGTGCCGATGAGGATGTCGATCTTGCCCTCGGCCAGGTCTGCAGCGGCGCTGGCCACCTCCTTCGCGGACTTGAAGCGGCTCATGACCTCTACGGTCACCGGCCAGTCGGCGAAGCGGTCGCGGAAGCTGTTGTAGTGCTGCTGCGCGAGCAAGGTGGTAGGCACCAGCACGGCCACCTGGCGGCCACTGTGCACCGCGATGAACGCGGCGCGCATGGCCACTTCGGTCTTGCCGAAGCCCACGTCGCCGCACACCAGGCGGTCCATGGGCTTGGGCGCCAGCATGTCGGTGCGCACCGCTTCGATGGCCGCCTGCTGGTCGGGGGTTTCCTCGAACGGGAAGCCGGCACTGAAGGTGGCGTAGTCGGCGGCCGGGTCGGCGAAGGCATAGCCCTTGCGCGCGGCGCGGCGGGCATAGATGTCGAGCAGTTCGGCGGCCACGTCGCGCACCTGTTCGGCGGCCTTGCGCTTGGCTTTCTGCCAGGCTTCGGAACCCAGCCGGTGCAGCGGGGCCAGGGCATCGTCGCTGCCGGTGTAGCGGGCGATGAGGTGCAGGTTGGCAACCGGCACGTACAGCTTGGCGCCCTCGGCATACTCCAGGGTAAGGAACTCGGCGGCCTGGCCGTCGATTTCCAGCGTAGCCAGGCCCAGGTAACGGCCAACACCGTGGTCGATGTGCACCACGGGCGCGCCTTCGCGCAGTTCGGTCAGGTTCTTGATGACGGCATCGTTGGCGGTTTCGCCGCGCTTGTCACGGCGCCGGCGCTGCATCACGCGCTGGCCGAACAGCGGGCTCTCGGCAACCAGGGCAATGGCGGGGTCGTCCAGCACCAGGCCTTCGTCCAGCGGGGCGATGGTAATGGCCAGGCGCTCGCTGCCGGTGATGAAGTCTGCCCAGCCCTCGACCGTGTGCGGGCGCAGCTTGAGCCGCTCGAGCAGCTCCAGCAGCACTTCGCGGCGCCCGGCGGATTCGGCGGTGAACAGCACGCGGCCGCCGAACTGGTCGAGGAAGGCTGACAGCTCGGCCAGGGGCTGGTTGGCCTTGGCTTCGATCGCAAGGTTGGGCAGCGCCCGGGCAGCGAAGCGCGCGCGGCCAGCGCCTGCGTCCAGGTCCTCGCTGCTGACCACCACCCGGGGCCATTGCTTGAGCCGGGCAAAGCAGTCTTCTACCGGCAGGAACAGTTCGGCCGGGGGCAGCAGCGGGCGGCTCAAGTCGCCGCGGCGGTCTTCATAGCGCCCGCGCACGTCGTTCCAGAAGTGCTCGGCGGCCTGCTCCACGCCTGGCAGCGAGAACACCTGGGTGTCGGCGGGCAAGTAGTCGAACAGGGTGGCGGTTTCTTCGAAGAACAGTGGCAGGTAGTACTCGATGCCCGCCGGGATGATGCCGCTGGCGAGGTCCTGGAAGATGGCGCTGCGGCGGAAGTCGACGTCGAAGCGCTCACGGAACCGCGCCTTGAAGCGGGTCACTTCTTCCTTCTGCATCGGGAACTCCCGCGCCGGCAGCAGCCGGATCGAGTCAACCTTGTCGATGGAGCGCTGGGTTTCCGGGTCGAAGGTGCGCAGCGTTTCGATCTCGTCATCGAACAGGTCGATGCGGTAGGGCAGTTTGCTGCCCATGGGGAACAGGTCGATCAGGGCGCCACGCACGGCGAACTCACCGTGTTCGTATACGGTATCGACGCATCGGTAGCCCGTGGCCTCCAGGCGGCTGCGCATCTGCTCTACGTCGATGGTCTGGCCTACGTCCAGCACCAGGCTGCTGCCCAGCAGAAACCGTGTAGGCGCCAGGCGGTGCAGGGCGGTGGTGATGGGAACCACCAGGATGCCGTGGCTGAGCTCCGGCAGCCGGTAAAGGCTGGCGATGCGCTGGGAAATGATGTCCTGGTGCGGCGAGAACAGGTCGTACGGCAGGGTTTCCCAATCGGGAAACGGCAGCACCGGCAGCTCGGGGGCGAAGAACTTCAGCTCTTGCTCGAGGCGGTCGGCGGCCTGGCTGTCGGCGGTCAGCAGCAGGGTGAAGCGGCCAGCGCTGCTGGCAGCCTCGGCGATGGCAAGGCTGAGGGCGGCCCCGGGCAGGTTGCCCCAGGTTTGTTTGCCGGCCGTGGCCGACAGTTGCGGTAGGCGCAGAACTGACACGGGAGATGGCACTCCAAGCGTTGCGGCAAAGAGGTCGATTGTACCGGTGACCGTGCCGGCTGTCAGGCTTGGATGGGCATGATTGCTGGCCTGCGTCACCGCGACAGGCGCTCATTGCCGGTTACGCATCGGGGCGTCATAATGTAGCCCCTTTTTTCTGTCCCTACATGTGGAAGGTTCCCGTGACTCAGAAGCCCGACCAGTGTCTTGGTGAGTGGATCGATCGTGAAGCCCTGGCTGAAGCGATGATCCCGCTTATCGGTCAGCTCTACCGCAACAACAATGTGGTGAGCTCGATTTATGGCCGTAGCCTGATCAACCGTTCGGTTATCTCGATCCTCAAGGCGCACCGCTTTGCGCGTCATCGCCAAACCGACGAAACCGAACTGTCTGTTCACGAGACATTCCCCCTGCTCAAGGCCATGAGCGAGCTGAAGCTGGGCGCCGCTTCGGTCGACCTGGGCAAGCTGGCCAACAAGTTCAAGCAGGAAGGCAACGGCCGCACGGCCGAGCAGTTCGTCCGCGAAGAGCTGGCCGAAGTGGTTGGCCAGCAGAACGCTGCTGCGCGCAAGGGCACCGACGTGGTGCTTTATGGCTTCGGTCGCATCGGCCGCCTGCTGGCCCGCATCCTGATCGAAAAAACCGGTGGTGGCGACGGCCTGCGCCTGCGTGCCATCGTCGTGCGCAAAGGCGCTGAAAACGATCTGGTCAAGCGCGCCAGCCTGCTGCGTCGCGACTCGGTGCACGGCCCGTTCGATGGCACCATCACCATCGATGAAGCCAACAACACCCTCACCGCCAACGGCAACCTGATCCAGATCATCTACGCCAAGAGCCCGAGCGAAGTCGACTACACCCAGTACGGCATCGAGAACGCACTGATCGTCGACAACACCGGCGTATGGCGCGATGCCGACGGCCTGGGCCAGCACCTGGCCTGCCCGGGTGCTGGCCGCGTGATCCTTACCGCACCTGGCAAGGGCGCGCTGAAGAACATCGTGCACGGTATCAACCACGGTGACATCGCTGCCGATGACAAGATCATCTCGGCCGCCTCCTGCACCACCAACGCCATCGTGCCGGTGCTCAAGGCTGTCAACGACCAGTACGGCATCATCAATGGTCACGTCGAAACCGTTCACTCGTTCACCAACGACCAGAACCTGATCGACAACTTCCACAAGGGCAGCCGTCGTGGCCGTGCCGCGCCGCTGAACATGGTCATCACCGAAACCGGTGCTGCCACCGCTGCCGCCAAGGCCTTGCCAGTACTCAAGGGCAAGCTGACCGGCAACGCCATTCGCGTGCCGACGCCGAACGTGTCCATGGCCATCCTGAACCTGAACCTGGACAAGGCCACCACCCGCGAAGAAATCAACGAGTACCTGCGCCAGACCGCCATGCACTCGGAGCTGCACAAGCAGATCGACTACGTCAGCTCGCAGGAAGTGGTGTCCACCGACTTCGTCGGCTCGCGTCACGCCGGTGTGGTAGACGCCGAGGCCACCATTTGCAACGACAACCGTGTCGTGCTGTACGTGTGGTACGACAACGAGTTTGGCTACAGCTGCCAGGTAGTGCGTGTGATGGAAGAAATGGCCGGGGTCAACCCGCCAGCATTCCCACACTGATACGCCTGCACGGCCATGAGCAGACGGGAACCTTCGGGTTCCCGTTTTCGTTCTGGCCGGCGGCGGCCAAGTGAGTGCCCGGGTGACTCCATCCGGCATTTGACGGAGAATGGCCGACGCTTTTGTGCAGTGGCTGGGTGACTGCCCTGCATTCGGCAGGCGTCGAAAGGCGAATGAAAGCACCAGCAGGGATGATCAACGCCACGGAATCGGTGACCCTATGTAGTGCGGGTAAAATTGGCCTACGACGCGACCAAGGGTTAATGTGCGCGGCGTTCACGCTTGATTAGACTGCACCCGAATTTTCTCATGGCGCTCTGGCGACATGATCGCGCCCCGCAAGCGACCGTGGCTTGCGGGCCAGTTCTGAAGGAGTACGCATGGCTGTCTACAACTACGACGTAGTGGTGCTGGGGTCCGGCCCGGCCGGTGAGGGGGCGGCGATGAACGCCGCCAAAGCAGGGCGCAAGGTGGCGATGGTGGACAGCCGTCGCCAAGTCGGGGGTAACTGCACTCACCTGGGTACCATTCCGTCCAAGGCACTGCGTCACTCGGTGCGGCAGATCATGCAGTTCAACACCAACACCATGTTCCGCGCCATCGGTGAGCCGCGCTGGTTCTCGTTCCCCGATGTGCTGAAAAGCGCCGAAAAGGTCATCGCCAAGCAGGTGGCTTCACGCACCGGCTACTATGCGCGCAACCGCGTCGACCTGTTCTTCGGCACCGGCAGCTTCGCTGACGAACAAACCATCGAGGTGGTGTGCCCCAACGGTGTGGTTGAAAAACTCAACGCCAAGCACATCATCATCGCCACCGGCTCGCGTCCCTATCGCCCTGCCGATATCGACTTCAACCACCCGCGGGTGTACGACAGCGACACCATCCTCAGCCTCAGCCACACCCCGCGCAAGTTGATCGTATACGGGGCCGGTGTGATCGGTTGCGAATATGCCTCCATCTTCAGCGGCCTGGGCGTGCTGGTGGAGCTGGTGGACAACCGGGGGCAGTTGCTCAGCTTCCTGGATTCGGAAATTTCCCAGGCGCTGAGTTACCACTTCAGCAACAACAACATCACCGTGCGCCATAACGAAGATTACGAGCGCGTGGAAGGGCTGGACAACGGTGTGATCCTGCACCTGAAGTCGGGCAAGAAGATCAAGGCCGATGCCTTGCTGTGGTGCAATGGCCGTACCGGCAACACCGACAAGCTGGGCCTGGAGAACATCGGCATCAAGGTCAACAGCCGCGGCCAGATCGAAGTGGACGAGGCCTACCGCACCAGCGTGCCGAACATCTATGGCGCGGGCGACGTGATCGGCTGGCCGAGCCTGGCCAGTGCTGCCCACGACCAGGGCCGTTCTGCCGCTGGCAGCATCGTCGACAACGGTAGCTGGCGCTTCGTCAACGATGTGCCCACCGGCATCTACACCATTCCCGAGATCAGCTCCATCGGCAAGAACGAGCAGGAACTCACCCAGGCCAAGGTGCCGTACGAGGTGGGCAAGGCGTTCTTCAAGAGCATGGCGCGGGCGCAGATTGCCGGTGAGCCCCAGGGCATGCTGAAGATCCTGTTCCACCGAGAAACCCTGCAGGTGCTGGGCGTGCACTGCTTCGGCTACCAGGCTTCGGAGATTGTGCACATCGGGCAGGCGGTGATGAACCAGCCTGGCGAACTGAACAACCTGAAGTACTTCGTCAACACCACGTTCAACTACCCGACCATGGCCGAGGCCTATCGGGTAGCGGCGTACGACGGCCTGAACCGGCTTTTTTGAGCGGCTCCGACCGGTGGCCTGAGCCGGTCGGAGAGACCGAATTCAACCCTGCCCGAGGGTGGTCCTGGCCAAACCGGGAAAGTCTGTAATCAGGCTGTCCACGCCGAAGTCGGCGAGCCTTCGCATCAGCGCGGGTTCGTTGACCGTCCACACCGACACGTGCAAGCCCTGGCCCTGCGCTTTGAGCAGGCGCTCGGGGGTGCACAGTGTCCAGTTCAGCGCCAGCATCTGGCAGCCGTAGTTCTGGGCCACTTTCAGCGGGTCCAGCCAGGCGTACTCGGCCACCAGGCCGCGCTGCACGTCTGGCACCAGTTCCTGGGCGGCGCCCAGTACTTCACGTGAACTTGACGTGATGGTCACCTTGTCCAGCAGGCCGTATTGCTGTGCCAGCTCGCGAATGGCCAGAACCGTGGTGGCGGCGCGGGTGCGCGAGGCGCTTTTCACTTCCAGTTGCCAGTGCTCGAACGGGCACTTCTCGAACAGCTCCTCGAGCCGCGGAATGGGGCAGGGCTGCACCCAGCCCGGGCCACCGCTGCGTGCGTCGATCTTGACCAGGTCTGCCGCCGGGTGCTCGACCACCTTGCCGCGTTTGCCCGTGGTGCGTTTGAGGCTCGGGTCGTGGATGACCATGAGCTGGTTGTCTGCCGACAGGTGCAGGTCCAGCTCGCAGCGCATCACGCCGTGAGACAGGCACTGGCGGAAACTGTTGAGGGTGTTCTCGGGTGCTTCGCCCTTGGCGCCGCGATGGCCGTAGATCAGGGTCACGTTCGTTCCTTCAAATCAGAGAGAATAGGCATTCAGGACGCAGGGTCGTTGTGTTCCAGTTGCTCACGTCGCTGTTGTTGCTGGCGCTGCAGAATATAGCGAGCCAGCAATTGACGCTGGGCGTCGGTCATGTCGGTAAATTCGGTGCCAATGTCGAAGCCACCTTGGCTGCGCGGGTCGCAATGGGTCACCTTGCCGCGCAGCAGCAGGCCATGGGCGCGCGGCATCAGCACCAGTTTCACCTTCACGCGGGTGCCCGGTGGCACGGGCGTGGCCTGCACGCATTCGATGCCGCCTTCGGAGATGACCACCGGTTGCGGTTGGCCCACTTCGCCGAGCAAGGTCTGGGCCACCACCGCGCTGAGCAGGTCCAGGCGTTTGTTCTGCGCCCGCAGGAACGCGGCCAGGGTGCGATCCTTGTCGCTCAGCTGGCGCAGCAGGTGCTGGGCCTCGAAGTCGGATAAATGCAGTTCGCTGAGCAGGTTGAACAGTGGGGATTCATCCTGCAGCACATCTGGCTCAAGGGCTTGCGCTGCGCTCAAGGGGCTTAATTGAAGTGCGATGCGGTCTGCGATGCGGTAGTATTCGCGGCGATCTTCTTCGTCTAATGTCGTCATGGCGAACCCTGGGTAGCGGCAGTGGTCCGAGTGTAAAGCCGCCGCAGGCGCCTCGCCACAAGGACGTTCCCTTTCATCCGAACAAGCCCCGACATGTTCAGACCTCTTTTCGCATTCATTGGCACGCGTTACACCCGTGCCAAACGCCGTAATCACTTCGTCTCGTTCATTTCCCTGACCTCGATGATCGGCCTCGCCCTGGGCGTGGTGGTGATGATCGTGGTGCTATCGGTAATGAACGGTTTCGACCACGAAATGCGCACCCGGGTGTTGGGCATGATCCCGCATGCCACCCTGGAGAGCGGCCAGCCCATCGCTGACTGGCCTGCCCTTGCCCAACAAGTAAAGCAGAATCCTCAGGTGCTGGCCGTAGCGCCCTACACCCAGATGCAGGGCCTGTTGACCCACGATGGCAAGGTGCAGAAGGTGCTGCTCAACGGCATCGACCCTGCCCGCGAGCGGGAGGTGTCGATCATCGACAAGTTCCTCCTGCAAGGCCGCCTGGACCAGCTGGCGCCGGGCGAGTGGGGCATCATGATCGGGGACAAGGCCGCTGCCAAACTGGGCGTGGCCATTGGCGACAAGCTCACGTTCGTGGCCCCCGAGGTCAGTGTGACGCCTGCCGGCATGTTCCCGCGCATGAAACGCTTTACCGTAGTGGGCACTTTCCACGTTGGCGCGGGTGAGATCGACGGCTACCTGGGGCTGACCAACATCAGCGACCTGTCGCGCCTGCACCGCTGGAAACCCGACCAGGTGCAGGGCCTGCGGCTGAAATTCGATGACCTGTTCCAGGCGCCACGGGTGGCCTATGACATCGCCCAGCGCCTGGGCGACCAGGAATTCTACAGCCGCGACTGGACCCGTACCCACGGCAACCTGTACCAGGCCATCCGCATGGAGAAGGCCATGATCGGCCTGTTGTTGCTGCTGATCGTGGCAGTGGCTGCGTTCAACATCATTTCCACGCTGGTGATGGTGGTGAACGACAAGCGCGGCGACATCGCCATCCTGCGCACACTGGGGGCTACCCCGGGCCAGATCATGCTCATCTTCATGGTCCAGGGCACGGTGATTGGCGTGATCGGCACCCTGATCGGCGCCGGGGTCGGCATCCTCGCGGCGCTGAACGTCAGCGCCGCCATCGCCGGCATCGAGAAACTGATCGGGCACAAGTTCCTCAATGCCGACGTGTATTTCATCGATTACCTGCCCTCGCAGATCCAGGCCCAGGATGTGTACATGGTCTGCGGTGCGGCGCTGGTCCTGAGTTTCTTCGCCACCCTGTACCCGGCATGGCGTGCCGCCCGCACCCAGCCTGCAGAGGCGCTACGTTATGAGTGAGTCGCGCATGAGTGATAAAGCCGTTCTGAGTTGCCGCAACCTGGGCAAGGCCTACGACGAGGGGCCGGAATCGGTGCAGGTGTTGTCCGGGCTCAACCTGGAGCTGCACCCCGGTGAGCGTGTGGCCATCGTCGGCAGTTCTGGCTCGGGCAAGAGTACCTTGCTCAACCTGCTGGGCGGCCTCGACCGGCCGACCCAGGGCAGCGTCTGGCTGGCCGGTGAAGAGTTGTCGGCGTTGGGGGAGCGTGCCCGCGGCCTGCTGCGCAACCGGGCGCTGGGTTTCGTCTACCAGTTCCACCATCTGCTGCCCGAGTTCACCGCCGTCGAGAACGTGTGCATGCCGCTGCTGATCGGCCGTACGCCCATCCCCGAGGCCCGTGAGCGTGCCGAAGCGCTGCTCACGCGCGTGGGCCTGGCCCACCGCTTCAACCACAAGCCGGCAGAGTTGTCCGGCGGTGAGCGTCAGCGGGTGGCCATTGCCCGGGCGCTGGTCAACCGCCCGGGGCTGGTGATGCTCGACGAGCCCACTGGCAACCTCGACCACCACACCGCCCAGGGCATACAGGAGCTGATGCAGGAGCTGTCGGGCGCATCGCGCACGGCATTCCTGGTAGTGACCCATGACCTGAACCTGGCCCGTCAGATGGACCGCGTGCTGAAGCTCGAAGACGGCCACCTGGTGGCGATCTGACCGATTTGCCGGGGCGGCACTGCCGCCCCGTTTTCCGTTTTTCATTGGGTGTTCTTGCACATGTTCAGACCCTTGCCCATTTTTATCGGCGCGCGCTACACCCGGGCCAAGCGCCGCAACCACTTCATCTCGTTCATCTCGATGACTTCGATGATCGGCCTGTCGCTGGGCGTGCTGGCAATGATCGTGGTGCTGTCGGTGATGAACGGCTTCCAGCGCGAAATGAGCTCGCGCATCCTGGGCCTGGTGCCCCATGCCGCCATCCTTGGCGAGCAGCCACTGGACGATTGGCATAAGGTGGCCGACGCCGCCCTGCAGAACCCGGCCGTGATGGCGGCGGCGCCGATCACCGAGATGGAAGGGATGTTGTCTTACAAAGGCGCGATGCAGCCCATCCAGGTAGGCGGTATCGACCCAGCGCAAGAGAGCAAGGTCTCGATCGTCGGCCAGCACATCGTCCAGGGCCAATTGCAGGACCTGCAGCCCGGCGAGTACGGGGTGGTAATCGGCGAGCTGACCGCCCGGCGCTTTCGCCTCAATACCGGTGACAAGCTGACCCTGATCGTACCGGAAATCAGCACCGAGCCCGGCGGTATAACGCCGCGCATGCAGCGCCTGACCGTGGTAGGCATCTTCAAGGTGGGCGCCGAACTCGACGGTTCCCAGGCCTACATTCATATGGCCGATGCCGCGGCCATGCAACGCTGGGCGCCGGGCCAGGTGCAGGGCGTGCGGCTGAAACTGCATGACCTGTACGCCGCGCCGCAGGTGTCCAAGGCCATTGCTGCGCAACTGGGCGACGGTTACCGCGCCGATGACTGGTCCCACACCCAGGGCAGCCTGTTCAGTGCCATGAAGATGGAAAAGACCATGATCGGCCTGTTGCTGATGATGATCATCGCCGTGGCCGCATTCAACATCATCGCCACCCTGGTGATGGTGGTGAACGACAAGGGCCCGGACATCGCCATTTTGCGCACCCTGGGTGCCACGCCTGCGCAGATCATGGGCACGTTCATGGTGCAAGGCAGCCTGATCGGGGTGGTCGGCACGCTCATCGGCGGCGTGTTGGGCGTGATTGCCGCGCTGAATGTGAGCCAGATCGTCGGTTGGCTGGAGCGTGTGAGCGGCCAGCACATCTTTACCTCGGACGTGTACTTCATCAGCAGTCTGCCCTCCGAGCTGCAGTGGGGGGATGTGGCGATCATCTGCGCGGCTGGCCTGGTGATGAGCTTCCTTGCCACCCTCTACCCGGCCTACCGCGCCTCGCAGGTGCAGCCGGCGATCGGCCTGGCTGTGTAACCACAGCCGGTACCCTAGGAGGGGCGTGCTGCGTCCCTCTCAGTGCGCTTCTGAGAATGTGATCACGAAGCGTGTCCAGCCGTTTGCACACGCTACCGTAATGTCCCCACCATGGGCTTGCACGATGGACCGGGTGATCGCCAGGCCCAGCCCCGCATGCTCACGGCTGCCTTCATGGCGGGCCGGGTCTACCCGATAGAAACGGTCGAAGAGCCGCGGCAGGGCGGCCGGGCTGATGGCCGCGCCGGTGTTGGCCACGCAGATGACAGGCCCAGGTTGCAAGGTCACCTGTACCTGCCCACCGGTGGGGGTGAAGCGCAGGGCGTTGTCCAGCAGGTTGGACAGTGCCCGGCGCAACATCGGCCGGTCGCCGCTCAGCGTGGCCTGCCCTTCTCGATGCAGGGTCACGTTGTTGTCTTCGGCCAGCGGCGCGTAGAACTCCAGCAGGGCATCTGCTTCATCATGCAGCGCCAGCGGCGTGTGCCCCGGTACCAGCAGGCCATGGTCGGCCTTGGCCAGAAACAGCATGTCGTTGATCATCTGCGCCATGCCCTGCAGCGCTTCGAGGTTGCCATGCAGCGCCTCGTGGTATTCCTCCAGGCTGCGCGGGCGGGTGAGGGTGACTTGGGTGTGGGTGAGCATGTTGGACAATGGCGTGCGCAGCTCATGGGCGATGTCGGCTGAAAATGCCGACAGGCGCTGGAAGGCGTCGTCCAGGCGTTGCAGCATGGCATTCATGGCGGTGGCCAGTTCTGCCAGCTCGTCGGGCATCTGCGCCACCGGCAGGCGTGTGGTCAACGAGCGTGCGCCTACGCTGGCCGCCACCTGGCCCATTTGCCGTAACGGCCGCAGGCTGCTGCGTGCAGCCCAGGCGCCCAGCAGGGCAGTGGCCAGCGCCGACAGGCCCACCGTGAGCCAGATCAGCCGCTGCATACCCTGCAGAAAATGCTGGTGGTGAGTGATATCCAGATACAACGCCACCTGCGGCGACTGCGGGGCGCCCGGCAGCAACGGTTGCGCCAGGCTGCGGTAATCGGTGCCCTGGGCGTGCAAGGTGGCAAGGCCGCCGGGCACCGGCACTGCAGGTAACCCATTGCGGCTTTCGAACCAGCGTGTGCCGTCGCTGGCAGTGATGCGCAGGCCCAGGTCGGCCTGGTGACCCAGTTCGGCCCTCAGGGCGGGCAGGCGGGCGCGCAGGTCTTCGGCGCGGGTGACCCCGGCCAGTTGAGCGCGCAGCAAGGACAGCCGGGATTCCAGCAGTTGTTGGTCCAGCTCGATGAAGTGCTGCTCACTGGCGTGGTTGAACAGCAGGCCGGCCCCCAGCGACACGGCGGCTGTGCAGGCAGCGAACAGCAGCGCCAGGCGGTTGACCAGCGATACCTTGCCCATCACGGTGCCCGCTCTTCAAGCACGTAGCCCATGCCGCGGACAGTGTGGATCAGCTTGTTGCCATGGGCGTCGTCGATTTTCAGGCGTAGCCGGCGCATCGCCACTTCGATCACATTGGTGTCGCTGTCGAAGTTCATGTCCCACACCTGCGAGGCGATCAGTGATTTGGGCAGCACTTCGCCCTGGCGGCGCAGCAGCAGTTCCAGCAGGCCGAATTCCTTGGCGGTCAGGTCGATGCGCTGGCCGGCCCGTTCGGCGCGGCGGCGGATCAGGTCCAGGCGCAGGTCGGCCAGGCCCAGTGAGGTCTCGCTGGCCGGGCTGGCTCCCCGGCGCAGCAGGCTGCGCACCCGGGCCAGCAATTCGGAGAATGCGAACGGCTTCACCAAGTAGTCATCGGCACCCAGTTCCAGCCCCCGCACCCGGTCTGCCACCGCGTCACGGGCGGTCAGGAACAACACCGGGGTGCCCAGGCCTGCCTGACGCACCGCCTGGAGGATCTGCCAGCCGTCCCGCCCTGGCAGCATCACATCGAGAATCAACAGGTCGTGGCCGCCGGTGAGGGCCAGGAACTGGCCGGTTTCGCCGTCGGTGGCCAGCTCGGTGGCGAAGCCGGCTTCGTTTAGGCCCTGGCTCAGGTACTGGCCGGTGCGGGCCTGGTCTTCGACGATCAGCAGTTTCATTGCGTGCTTGGGCTCCGGCGTTGCGAGGTCTTAATAATACGTGACCCGCAATGCTCCTAGCCAAACTGACAAAGTTGTAATGTTGCGGTCAGCTTCCTGGCAGTCGCCGCAGTTTAGGGTTTGCGATCATCTGATAGTTGAGTTGTGGAGACGCCATGTACCGCCTGTTGATCGCATCCGCCCTTGCATTGGCCAGCCTGCCTGCGCTTGCAGAGCCTGCGCAACGCTTCCCCTTCGGTGAGCCTGCGCCGGCTGCGAAAGCAACCCGCACCGTCGAGGTGCTGCTCAAGGACATTGCCTTCGAGCCCAGGAACCTGCAGGTAAAAGCAGGCGAAACCGTGCGCTTCGTGCTGGTGAACGAGGGCCAGCTGCCCCATGAGTTCAACCTGGGCACCAAGGCCATGCACGAGGAACACCAGAAGGAGATGGTGGCCATGCAGGGCAAGCTGTACAGCGCCGCTGGCGGGCATCAGGGCATGGATCACGGGCAGATGGCGGGCCATGCGCAAGGCGCAGAGCAGGCGGGCGGGCATGCCCACGGTGGTGGCAACACCGTGCTGGTGATGCCCGGCCAGCGCGCCGAGCTCACCTGGACCTTCCGCACCTCGGCGCCCATCGAGTTCGCCTGCAATGTACCGGGGCACTACCAGGCCGGCATGGTCGGCCCGTTGACCATCGAGTGACGGGCGCTGCAAGGCGGGGCGCAAAACCGGTAGACTAGGGGCAATTTCGAACTTGCAGGTCAGTTTCCATGCACCCCGCCGCCGAACACTCACCGCTGGGCAAATCCAGCGAGTACATCGCCACTTATTCGCCGCAGTTGCTGTTCCCGATCCCGCGCACCGCCAAGTGGGCGGAACTGGGCGTCACTGCCCAGACCTTGCCATGGCAGGGCGTGGATTACTGGAACTGTTTCGAGCTGTCCTGGCTATTGCCATCGGGCAAGCCCGTGGTGGCAATCGGTGAGTTTGCGATCCCTGCCGACTCGCCGAACATCATTGAATCCAAGTCGTTCAAACTCTATCTCAACTCGCTGAACCAGACCGTGTTCGCGTCGTTCGAGCAGTTGCAGGCGTGCCTGGAAAACGACTTGTCAGCCGCCGCCGGCAAGGCGGTAGCGGTCAGGGTTCGCACCCTGGCCGAGGTCGAGGCGCAGGGCGTGGTGGCGTTGCCAGGGCTGTGTGTGGATGCGCTGGACGTTGCCATCAGCAACTACGAACAGCCTCAGCCTGAACTGCTGCGTTGTGATACCGAGCGCGTGGTGGAAGAAACCCTGCACAGCCACTTGCTGAAGTCCAACTGCCCGGTGACCGGTCAGCCCGACTGGGGCAGCGTCGTGGTGGAGTACAAGGGCAGGGCGCTGGACCATGCCAGCCTGCTGACTTACCTCATCAGCTTCCGTCAACATGCCGATTTCCACGAACAGTGCGTGGAACGCATTTATCTGGACCTGAAAAACCTGCTGCAGCCGGAGCATTTGACCGTGTACGCACGTTACGTGCGCCGTGGCGGGCTGGACATCAACCCCTACCGCAGCACAACCACCATCACCCCAGCCAACGGCCGCCTGGTGCGCCAGTAGCCTAGGCCTGAGTCAGGCGCGAACGCGAGTTGCGACCGGGGGCCAAGGCCCCCGGGTAACCTCAGATACCCATGCTGTGCAACGAGTTGGCAATACTGCGCAGCGTGGCCGTAAGGTCAGGGTGCTCCGCCTCGAACCGTTCGATGGCCAGGTTCACACCATCGACCACATTGTTGTCAGGGGTGGCTTCCTCAAGTTTCAGCTGCGCCTCGATCTGGCGCGCTTCTTCGTGCAGCGCGGCCAGCTCTTCATCCGAGAGCGGAACGTTGCGGTCCAGTTGCTCGCGCAGGGTGTTCAGACGCTCTTGCAGTTCGCGGGCAGGCATTGGCTTTTCTCCATCAATGGCTTGGCAAGCCATGGACCTCAGCGAAGCGGCAAAGGTTCTGGCCTGTGTAAAGCGTAATCCACCTGCAGCGGCTTTGCATGACCCGCGTCAAGGGTGCTGTATCAGGGTTTTTCACCCTTGCTCCGGCGCTGGGCGATATGCGCCAGGCAGTTGTCCAGGGCTTCCAGGTGGTCGATCACCGAATGCACCCCCAGGCTGAACAGTTCCAGGGTCGCTTTGCCGCGCGCCGCACCCTGCTGCTGCGCAGTCATGCCCTGCCACTCACGGGCGCTGCGCTCGCAGTGCGGGCTGCAGGCGGCCAGGCCAACCGTCCATAGCCCTGCATTGAGGCCGGCTTGCAACAGCCCAGGTTCGCCGCTGACCAGTACGCAGCCGTCCAGGCGCTGGCTGCCCAGCGCCATCAGTGCCTGCCAGCAACCGTTGGGGGCAGGCCAGCGGGCGCCTTGCTCCCGGTGCCCAGGCAACCAGCCTGGCAGCACATTGGCAAAGGGCTGGCTGGGCTGGCCTGTGAGGTCATCCAGCCAGATGCAGGGCACCTGGCGTTCGCGCAGGTGGGCGAGGGTGGCCAGGGCGCCGGGGGCCGGCGACGGGCCGGTTTCGGCGCTTTGTACCAGGCAGCCGCGCAAGCCGAACAGTACCGCTGTGAAGGCCGGTTCAGCATCCATGGCAACGTCCTCGCAAATAGCCGGCAGATTATTGAAAAAATGTTGCCGTGCTGTGACAGCACGTCTTGAGCAACACTTGGTCACAATAATTCCATATACACTTGCAAAGCTGTTTATCGGCACGCAAGTCTCTATACTGCCGCCTTACAGCAGCGCGACCGGTTGCGCTTGCGGCCGAAAACCCGATGGAGAAACACTATGCGTAGGATCGGTGCCAGTGTGATCGAACGAGTCACCCAGGCCTGTGTCTGTGCCGGCATGTTGCTGGCACCCGTGGCAGCCACCCAGGCCGCCACCGAGGAAGATCCCTGGGAAGCGGTCAACCGCCCGATCTTCCGTTTCAACGATACCCTCGACACCTACGCGCTCAAGCCGTTGGCCAAGGGCTACCAGTTTGTCACGCCGCAATTTCTTGAAGACGGCATCCACAACATCTTCCGCAACCTGGGGGATGTCACCAACCTGGCCAACAACGTGCTGCAACTGAAGCCGCATGCGGCGGGCGTGGATACTGCGCGAATCATTGTCAACACCACCTTCGGGCTGGGCGGCTTCTTCGACGTGGGTACCAAGATGGGCCTGCAGCGCAGTGATGAAGACTTCGGCCAGACCTTGGGCTACTGGGGTGTGCCAAGTGGCCCGTACGTGGTAATCCCGCTACTGGGCCCGAGCACTGTGCGTGACGGCGTGGCCAAGTACCCGGACACCTTCACCAGGCCCTACCGCTACATCGACCATGTGCCAACGCGCAACTCCATCTTCGCCCTCGACGTGGTGGATACTCGCGCCAGCCTGCTGTCTGCCGAGAAGCTGATTCAGGGTGACAAGTACATCTTCATCCGCAACGCCTACCTGCAGAACCGCGAGTTCAAGGTGCGCGACGGCGAGGTCGAAGACGACTTCTGATGGAGAGGGGGCCGCACTGCGGCCCCTTGGGTCAATGCATGGCCAGAATGCGCAGCCCAAAGGTGTGTTGCCCGTCTGGCTGGCCCGCAATCCACACCACTTCCGTGCTGGCACGCAGGCCTTTGAGTGACGGGTGGTCGGAGTCGATGCGCACTTCCAGCTGATCACCCACCTGAAAGCTTTGTGGCGCCTGCACCTGCATGCCACTGCTGGACAGGTCCAGGCACACGGCGGCAATGACCTGGCCCTCGTGCAGCAGGGTCACCTCGGTATCGATGCGCATGCGTATGAAATCGCGTTTTTCGCTGTGGCTTATGGACGTGTTAGACATGCTGCATCCTTCCGTTAGGGTTGCACTGGTCGGCTTTCTTATAACTCCCGGTGATTTGCCCTGTAAAGAGCGCCCTGGCTGACCGTTACACGCTTGAAACGCCTGGCGGATGGGAGTACCGTCTGCGCCTTACAAGGTCGCTCTGACAGTTGCCGGGCAGGTGTTCTTGGCCTACAACTCAGGTAGAGTGTGAACAAATAGAACTCCCGTAGCTGGCCGTCTGCCTTGCCGACACCGCTGCACCAACCCAAATCGGCGCCGTTCGCCCACATGCAGAAAACCAGTGCAACGCTGCTGATCATCGATGACGACGACGTGGTCCGTGCAAGCCTCGCCGCCTACCTTGAAGACAGTGGCTTCAGCGTTCTCCAGGCTGGCAACGGCCAGCAGGGGCTCCAGGTCTTCGAAGAACACCAGCCTGATCTTGTGATCTGCGACCTGCGCATGCCGCATATGGGCGGGCTCGAACTGATCCGCCAGATCAGTGCACGCGCGCCGCAGTTGCCGGTGATCGTTGTGTCGGGTGCAGGGGTTATGACCGATGCAGTCGAGGCCTTGCGCCTGGGTGCTGCCGATTACCTCATCAAGCCCTTGGAAGACTTGGCGGTACTTGAGCTGTCGGTACGGCGCGCGCTCGACAGGGCGCACCTGGTGCTTGAAAACCAGCGCTACCGTGGCAAGCTCGAAGCCGCCAACCGCGAACTGGAAGCCAGCCTGCACCTGTTGCAGGAAGACCAGACCGCCGGGCGCCAGGTGCAGATGAACATGCTGCCCGAAAGCCCTTGGGTAGCGGGCGACTTCGCTTTCGAGCACCAGATCATTCCATCGCTGTACTTGTCTGGCGATTTCGCCGACTACTTCCGCGTGGATGAGCGCCGCATCGCGTTCTATCTCGCCGATGTGTCTGGCCATGGTGCATCGTCGGCGTTCGTCACGGTGCTGCTCAAGTTCATGACCACGCGTTTGTTGTTCGAATTCAAGCGTGGCGGCAAGATGCCCGACTTCAAACCGTCGGAAGTGCTCAGCCATATCAACCGTGGGTTGATCAACTGCAAGCTCGGCAAGCACGTGACGATGGTGGGGGGTGTGATCGACGAGGACACCGGCCTGCTGACCTACGCCGTTGGCGGGCACCTGCCCATGCCGGTGTTGCACACCCCGGAGCACACCCGCTACCTCGAAGGCCGTGGCTTACCGGTGGGGCTGTTCGACGAAGCGAGCTATCAGGACCAGGTGATCGAATTGCCACCGCGGTTCAGCCTCAGCCTGATGTCCGACGGTATTCTGGACCTTTTGCCGGGTGCCACGCTCAAAGATAAAGAAGCCGCCCTGCCGGAGATCGTCAGGGCAGCAGGTGGTAGCCTGGATGGGCTGCGTCAACGTTTTGGATTGGCTACGCTTGGGGAGATGCCGGATGATATCGCCCTATTGGTGTTGAGCAGGAACCTTCAATGAGTACCGGTAGAATCCAGTTCGCCGAGCAGAACGGTACCTTCGTACTGAAATTCGTCGGTGAAGTGCGCCTGACCTTGTGTTCGGCGCTGGATGCAACGATCGAGAAGATCTTCACCGCGCTGAATTTCTCGACCATTGTCATCGACCTCACCGAAACCGAGAGCATCGACAGCACCACCCTGGGCCTGCTGGCCAAGCTGTCGATCCTGTCACGCCAGAAAGTGGGCTTGTTGCCGACCGTGGTAACCACCAACCCGGACATTTCCCGGCTGCTGCAGTCGATGGGCTTCGACCAGGTGTTCAACATCGTCGACCGCCCGATACCCTGCCCGGAATGCCTCGCCGACTTGCCTTCGCAGGACCAAAACGAAGAAGTGGTGCGCTCCAAGGTGTTGGAGGCGCACAAAATCCTCATGGGCCTGAACGACTCGAACCGTGAAGCCTTCCATGACCTTGTGAGTGCGCTGGAGCGCAGCTGATCGGTTACCGGCGCTCAAATTCGGTAGCCTCGCCACCGCCCGCATCAAGCTGATAAACCCGCGCCGGGCGCCCGTGCTCGTTAAAGAATACCTGCCCCAGACCTGCCCCGTTCCAGAGCCTTTCGCCGGCCTGGCTGCGGTTGGGTGTGCGTGGCTCAACCTGCATTTCACGGCGCGACGTGAACCAGTTCAGCGGCGACCTTGGCGCGTAGAGCCACCGGTTGAGGCGGTCGAGCACATCTAGCAGGCGCCTGGGGAATTCGTTCTTGATCCCGCTGCTGGTGACCTGCCACAGGTGTGGGCTGTGCTGCCGGTCGCGGATCAACACTTCGTAGACGAATGAGTAGTGCACATCCCCTGACAGCACCACGTAATGCCCAGGTGTGCGCGAGTGGCGGAAGATGTTCAGGATGACCTGTGCGGCTTCGCGGTGGGCCATCCAGTTCTCGGCGTCCACGAGCAGGGGATAACCCAGGGTACTGAATACTTTTTGCACGGTCTCGATCAATTTCACGCCAAAGATAGGCGCTGGCGATACGACCACCGCAGAGGGGTGGTCCAGCAATGCCTGCTGCAGTTCGCTCAGGGCCTCCCAGTCCATCAGGCCGGAGGGCCTGGCCGGGTTACCTTCACTGCGCCAGCGGCGGGTGCGGGTGTCGAGCACCAGCAACGGCGGATGGGTGGGCAGGCTGAATTGCCAGCCCTGGAAGCGCAACAGTTCGCCGATCAGCGCATCCTGGTTGTGCGCGTTCATTGATTGGCAGCGTTTGATCAAGGGTCCGCACCCGTCCGGGTCGTTACCCCAGCCTTGGCACACCAGGTATCCCATCAACGCATTGCCGATGATGCGCCGCGAAAGTGGGTGGCCGTAGGCGGTGTGCTCCCACTGCGCCGAGAGGTTCCAGTCGTCGGTGATGTCGTGGTCGTCAAAAATCATCAGGCTGGGCAGGTGAGCCATTGCCCGGGCGACTTGCCCCAGGCGTTCGGCGAATCTCTGCACCAGCGGTAATTCGCGCTGGTAGCGCGTGCGGCATGCAGGGTCGAGGCTCTCGGGCATGTCCAGGTGCACCAGTTGCCAAGGCACGGGCGACCATACCAACAGGTACATGGCCATGACTTCGGCGAAGGTGACCAGGTGGTTGTCGGCGTTGCTGGACGAGAAGATCGGCTTGCGCTTGCCACCGAAAAACCGTGCCCGCAGGTTTTCGTTACGGGCTTGTGCGGGTAGCAGATGGGCGCGGTGGTAGTAGCTGGCTGGGTGGCGGTACAAGGCCTGGCTGTCCGCCACCACTGCGCCATCGAGCTGCTCATCGTGCAACCCCAGCCGTTCGATCAGGGTATGAATGGCTCGCAGCATGGGGCCTGCCACATCGTCGGCGTATACCTGGTCCCCTGTCATCATCAGCACTGCCGGGCGATCTTGGGGATGTGTGCACTGCTCAAGCAACCGATCAGCGCACAGCAGGCCGTCAGCCGCGGGGTGGTGCGGTTTGCGGCAGGAGCCATGCAGCAGGTGATCAAGCCGCCCGCGCAGCACCAGGTTGGGGTGCTGCTGGCCGGGGTAAAGCAGGTGCGGTGCCCAGCTTGCAATACCCTGCCCATTGATCAGCACGTCATAGTCCAGCCACTGGTCGCAGGGCAGCGGCTGCTCGAAGCGAACGTCCAGCAGGTGGATGAACGCCTGCTGCCCCACCGCAACCACCTGGCATTCCACCTTGCTTTCGGCAGAAGGGAACACGACGTCGGGCTGTAGCGGTTGTGTGGCTGCCAGCCAGATAGCCAGGCGCTGAGGCTCCAGCCGGCGAAGTATCGGGCCGGCGAGGACAAGGGGTAGTACAGGAGGCGTGGTCATGTGAGCGAGGGCCGGCCGCACGGGCCTAGTCAGGATTGCAAGGGCAGAAGCAAAACGGGCGGGAAATGCTGAACATTTCCCGCCCGTTAGGCAAACGCGAACTGTGTCAGGCCTTTTCTGCCATCACCTTCTCGAGCTTTTCCTGATCGCGGGCGAATTGGCGAATGCCTTCGGCGAGCTTCTCTGTCGCCATGGCGTCTTCGTTCATGGCCCAACGGAACTGGCTTTCGTTGAGTGCTTGCTTTGGCTCACCGGCATTGCCGGGTTTGAGCACCTGCGGCAGGTCGCCCTGATCGTCGCTGAGTTGCTGCAACAGTTCAGGGCTGATGGTGAGGCGGTCGCAGCCCGCCAGGTGTTCGATCTGGCCAACGTTGCGGAAGCTGGCACCCATCACCACGGTGTCGTAGCCATTGGCCTTGTAGTAGTTGTAGATGCGCGTAACCGACTGTACGCCTGGGTCTTCTGCGCCGGTGTATTCCTTGCCGGTACTTTTCTTGTACCAGTCGTAGATACGGCCTACGAAGGGTGAAATAAGAAACACGCCCGCATCGGCGCAGGCCTGGGCCTGGGCGAAGGAGAACAGCAGGGTGAGGTTGGTCTGGATGCCTTCCTGCTCGAGCTTCTCAGCGGCGCGGATGCCTTCCCAGGTAGACGCCAGCTTGATCAGCACGCGGTCACGGCCGACACCGGCTTTGTCGTACAGGCCGATCAGGGTGCGGGCCTTGGCCAGCAGTGCAGGCTCATCGAACGACAGCCGTGCATCCACCTCGGTGGAAATCCGCCCAGGGATCGCCTTGAGAATGCCAGAGCCCACGGCCACCGCGAACGCATCGCAGGCCAGGTCCACGTCACCCTTCGCTTCGGCTTTAACCTGCTTGAGCAAGTCTGCATAAGCCGGGATGGCCGCTGCCTTGAGCAGCAGCGACGGGTTGGTGGTGGCATCGACCGGTTTCAGACGGGTAATGGCGTCCAGGTCCCCGGTGTCGGCGACCACGGTGGTGAACTGCTTGAGTTGTTCCAGCTTGGAGGTCATGGGCGTGCTCTGTCCTGTGCAATGACTCGACATTACCCCAGCCCCGAGGGTCGCTCAAGGGCAAGGCTTTACGAGAGGTGACTGTTCGAGTGTGCGCTGGGGGCCAGGTTCCCGCGTGGGTGGGGCGCAGCGCAAAGGCGCAGGCGTTTGACCCCGAACGGCAGACTGCTGTTTAGAACGTCTCGGCATAAACAGGCTGGGATCGCTTGCCCGCCCATACCCCATTCAGCGTAGGAGCGAGCAAAGCTCGCGATGGGCCGCGCGGGCGGCGCTCGATCTCCCAGGCGCTGCACCTGGAAAGGCGAACACCTGCCAGCCCAACTGCATTTTGCCGGTGAAGGGTCCCGGGCCGAGATTGCATCAGGGCCGCCAGGTGCTCGCCACAACACGGTCTGCGCCTATCAGACCGAGCGCCGCCC